>JANXNT010001013.1 GCA_025353985.1 Limnoglobus sp. | reverse complement strand
AGGGCAAGATCCTCGCCCGCATCATCCGCAACGCGCTCGCCGAAGCGGGAATTCAGCCATCGGAAGTCGATCACGTGAACTCGCACGCTGGCGGGTCGCCGTATCTCGATGCATTTGAGGCGCGTGCGATTCACGAAGTCTTCGGCCACGGCGTTCCGGTCTATGCACTCAAGGGGCAAACGGGTAATACCGGTGCCGCCGCTGGCATTTTGGAACTGATCGTGAGTGCGATGGCACTCCACGAAGGGAAACTTCCCGGCACGATCAACTACACCACGCCGGACCCCGAATGCCCGGTGAACGTGCATGTCGGCGCACCGCGACCCGTGACGAAACCGTACGCGGTGAAGATCAGTTACACCGATATGGGCCAGTGTGCGGTGGCCGTCCTGCGTCGTTACGACGGTTGATACCACCATGAGAACCGATATGCGGAAGCGCGTCGTCATTACGGGAATGGGTGTCGTTACCCCGATCGGCCACACGGTCCGGGAGATGTTCGCCAACATCCTCGAAGGCGTCAGCGGCACCGCACCGATCACGCATTTCGATGCCAGCACTTTCCCGACCACGTTCGCCGCCGAAGTGAAGAACTTCGATCTCGGCAAATGGATCCCGAATGCCCAGCGGTTCACGAAAGCCGGGTCGAACGCCCGCTTCGCGCTCGCTGCGGCCCAACAAGCATTGGCCGACGGCAATCTGCTCGGCGCGAACGGCCTCGACCCGATGCGGCTCGGCGTTTACCTCGGCTCTGGCGAAGGCAGCGAAGACTTCCACAGCCTTGCCAGCAGCGTCGCCGATGCGACCGAAGTCGGCGGGTACAAGGCCGACACGGGAAAGTTCTGCAACGCCGCGTTTGGCCGGTTCGATGGCGAACACGAACTCGAAGTCGAGATGAACACGACCGCCGGGCACGTGGCGTACGAGTTCGATTTGTGCGGACCGAACCTCACCTGCCTGACGGCGTGTGCCGCGAGTGCGCAAGCCATCGGCGAAGCCGCCGCGATGATTCGCCACGGCGACGCGGACATCATGGTTGCGGGTGGCGCACATAGCATGATCCACCCGCTCGGCGTCACGGGGTTCAACCGGCTGACGGCACTCTCGCAACGCAACTCTGACCCGAAGAAAGCGAGCCGCCCGTTCGACCTAAATCGCGATGGTTTCGTATTAGGTGAGGGGGCCGGCATGGTCATTCTCGAAGAGTACGAACACGCGAAGAAGCGCGGTGCGACGATCTACGCCGAACTCACGGGATACGGCACCACCGGCGATGCGTACCGCATGACCGATCCGCACCCGAAAGGCCGCGGCGCGGTGATGTCCATGCGAAACGCTTTGATAGACGCGGGGTTAAAACCGGCAGACATCGGCTACATCAATGCTCACGGCACCAGCACGTCGGCGAACGACGAAGCCGAGACGGCGGCGGTGAAAGGCGCGCTCGGCGAACTGGCGTACACGACCCCCGTTTCGAGCAGCAAGAGCATGCTCGGGCATCTGATTGCAGCAGGTGGCGCGGTCGAACTGATTATTTCCATACTGGCCATGCGACAAAACGTACTTCCGCCGACAATTAACTACGAAACACCCGACCCATTGTGCGATCTTGACTACATACCGAATCAGGCGCGACCGAAGACCGGCGTACGAAACGTGCTGTCGAACAGCTTCGGCTTCGGCGGACAGAATATTACGCTGATCGCCAGCCGTACGTAAGCCGCCACGATTTCACCTGCTGACGGGGAGCATTGCCCGATGCCCGATTGGATGTTCTGGATACTCGGTTTCGTCTTCGGCCCCGTACCAGTTGCTGGTATCGCGATCGTCGGTTTCTACGCCTATTACCGCTTCCGCTACGTCGACGTCATCATCCGCATTTTCGAAGAAAAACCGCTATTCATCATCCCGCGTGGCACACCTATTGACGGTGCGGAGGATGTCCGCATCCCCACGCCCGAAGGTCTGATCTTACGCGGTTACTACCGCAAAACCCCCGCTGCCGTTCGCCGTGGCGTCATCCTGTTCGGTCTCGAATACGGTTCCAGTCGTTGGTCGAGCGTCAGCTATAGCGACCGCCTTTCGGCGATTGGCTACGACGTCTTCACGTACGAGCCACGCAACCAGGGCGATAGCGACAAAGATGCCACGTACGAACCGATGCCGTGGTCCACGGATCGCGACCTCGCGGACATGCGCACCGCGATCAAGTATCTGCATTACCGCCCCGATGCGGACCCGGCGGGCGTGGGAATCTTCGGCATCAGCAAGGGTGGCAGCCTCGGGTTGCTCATCGCTTCCGAAGATCGCCTCGTGCGTTGTGTCGCCACCGATGGCGCGTTCGGGACGTACACCACCGTCGTGCCGTTCCTCCGCAAATGGGTGAGCATTTACCTCAAACGCCGTAACTGGATCCGCAAGCGAATCCCGGACTGGTTCTACGGGATGCTCGGGTTGGCTGCGATCAAGAAAGTCGCGAAGAAGCGAAACATCGAGTTCGTCAGCGTCGAAAAAGCGGTGCGCCGCATGAAGCAACCGCTGTTGATGATCCACGGTGGCGGCGATAATTACATTAAGCCCGAGATGGCCGAAACTCTTTTCTCGCAGGCGAAGCGCGTGACCGCGAAGGAACTCTGGATCGTGCCCGGCGCGAAGCACAACCTCGCACTCCACGTGGCCCGCGAAGAGTATCACGCGAAGGTGATCGCGTTCTTCGACCGCCACCTCGGCGGCAACGTCCCGCAACCCGCCGCCGCACCCACGCCCCGCGTTCTCGTCCCCGTCGTCGCGTAGCCGAGGATCCGGAATGCGACTCGTGGTTCTCATCAATTCGCATATCTCGCGTCTACAGATGAAGTACAATACGATTCGATTGCCGTTCGCCAAAATCGGAGGCTGACATGGAAACGAACCGAATCCCGCTCGATCTATCCGAGAAAGAGCGTGCGGAGATTGAACGCCTGATGGCGTTTGCGGGCATCAAAACGGAGAGCGAATTCGTATCGAACGCGCTGGAGTTGTTCCGCTGGGCGGCGGAGGAAATGCTTTACAGCCGTTGCGTTGGCTCGTTCGACACGCAGGGGCAATCGGTCCAGACGCTCGAAATGCCATGCCTCGCACCGTTCGCCGCCGCCGCGAGCCGGCTCGATGCGAAGCGATCCACGGAAGAGGAGTTGCAGCGGCGAAAGATAGAAGACACAAAAATCTATCGGCCGCTGTCGGAAATTATGGCCGAAATGCACCAACGGGAAGTCAATCGTGCGAAGTCCCAGGAAGATAGGCAAAACCACGAAAGTCTTGCAAGAGTTGGGTAACCTCGTCTCCGGTATTTCCGCACGAGACGAGGTTTACTACAAGGCATACAAGTGGGTTTGCGAGTTTGAACAACGGTTGCGGTACGATCCTCTCGACGATACGTTGGGCAAACTTCGCTTGGGTATCGACGAACCAAATCGCCGGGTCATCCAAGAAGCGTTTCATGCGCAACTGTCGGCATACACGTATGTTATCGAAGTGTCTTTCGATGTTGCAACCGATGACGAATCCGCCGAAATTGTCGAGATTCTGTTCGCCGAAATAGTTGGAAGATGAGATTTCCAAAGGAGATTCTGACATGGAAACGAACCGAATCCCGCTCGATCTATCCGAGAAAGAGCGTGCCGAGATGGAACGCCTGATGGCGTTTGCGGGCATCAAAACGGAAAGCGAATTCGTATCGAACGCACTGGAGTTGTTCCGCTGGGCGGCGGAGGAAATGCTTTACAGCCGTTGCGTTGGCTCGTTCGACACGCAGGGGCAATCGGTCCAGACGCTCGAAATGCCATGTCTCGCACCGTTCGCCGCCGCCGCGAACCGGCTGGATGCGAAGCGATCCACGGAAGAGGAGTTGCAGCGGCGAAAGATAGAAGCCGAGCAATCTACGGTGTCACTTACCGATATTTTGGCCGAAATGCAGTCACGTGGGGTGAATCGTGCGCCAACCCAGAACGATCCAGCTGAGCAAGCAAGCCCAGTCGGTGTCGGGTAATTTGCAGATCGCAACATCTGCGCGCGATGAAGAATTTAACAGCATACTGATTTGGCTCGGAAATTTGAACGAACGACTGAAATACGATCCTGTTGAATCACTGGGCAAGCCTTTTGTGAGTCATCCGAGCCAGAGAATCGAGCGTCAGACGGTATCCAAATGTCTCGTTGAGGTGATATTCGATATTTCTGCTGACAACGACATCGTTCATCTCATCGAGATTAATTTCTCAGAGTAGCAAGGGATCAGACTTAACTGAGGTGACTATTGGCAAATGGATTGCGATCCTCGAAGACAATGCTGAGCGAGGATCGTAAATAACAGCGAAATTTCGCATATCTCGCGCGTACGGATGAAGTACAATACGATTCGATTGCCGCTCGCCAAAATCGGAGTCTGAAATGGAAACGAACCGAATCCCGCTCGATCTATCCGAGAAAGAGCGTGCTGAGATGGAACGCCTGATGGCGTTCACGGGCATCAAAACGGAAAGCGAATTCGTATCGAACGCGCAGGCGATGTTCCGCTGGGCGGCAATGGAACTGTTACAGGGCCATAAGATCGGATCGATCGACGACAGCGGAAAATGGAAGCCACTCGACATCCCGGCGCTTCAGAGCTTTCATGAATTTGGACTCGAACACGTTTTGCCGACGCCAGAGGAACTGCGCGAACGCTCGCATCAACCCACCCGAAAATTGCAGGAATTGCTGGCGGAATCCACAAACAGGGAGATGAGTTCCGATGAGCGATCAGGAACCAAACTGGAATCCAGCCGCGTATGATGAATTGTTGGCACAATTGCCAGACACACAGGAAATGCGTGATTTTGCGGGCGATTTGGCAGCCAGAGTCGATGGGCAATTGATACGAGCCTACCATCTTAGAGAGCTACACTTACTCGGCGAGTCGAGACAAGAAACGGGTTCCCGAATCTCGACGATTCACGTGGAAGACAACGCCGGACGACCACGCGGAATGCTCGTCTTTCATTTTATCGTCGGCGAGCAGGAAGAATTGCCAACTGTTCTGAAAGTGCAATGGTCCGCTCGTACGCTGCCGAAGATTTAATCCGGCCCGTTCGCAACATCCTCTCTCGCCGAGCAATCGATTCCTATTGCGGAACCACTTTCGTGCCAACAGCGTACGGCAAACGGGACTCTGCGCGCTTGACCCATCGAAGCGGCGGATATACCTAAAGCGTAACGGCATTATCCCTGTCTGGTTCCGCGTCCCAGAGGCTTTCGTGAAAGTTATTTCGACTCCCGAACCGACACCGCCACTCGATACCGCAATCCCGATCGACCCGACGGCAACGGGGTTGCCGACGCCCGTGCCCGACCCGTCTGCCACTTTAAATGCGGGCGATCCCCAAGCGACGTGGCCGATGTGGCTGCCTGGCGTCGATGTATTCCTGGCGATGATCGTGTTGGCCACGGCGTTCCTCGTCGCGTCGTACACCGCCCGCAACAGCGATCAATGGCCGCATTACGCCGTGGGCCGTGCCATTGTAAAGGGCCAATATTCCTTCGGCACCGACCCACTTTCGTTCGTTACATCTACGCGCACGTGGGTGAATCACAACTGGCTCGTCGATGTTGGCAGCTACTTCCTGTACAACGCGGACACGACCGGGGCGACGATCGTTGCGGTGAAGGCGGCGGTGTTTGCGCTCACGTTTGCCGTGCTACTGCTCATCCGCAAACCGGGGCAGGCGTGGTGGCCGTGGGTGATCGCGAGCGCAATCGCGGTCATGGCGGCAACGCCGCACACCGGGTTGCGGCCCGTCATCGTCTCCGCGTTCTTCCTCGCCGTCACGCTGTACGTTTTGCTCGGCCGCGAGTGGAAAACGGGTAGTTGGGCCAACCCCATCGCGCTCGGCGTGCTGTTCTGCATCTGGGCGAATTGCGATACCTGGTTCTTCCTCGGGCCGCTCTGTGTGTTTCTCGTTCTCGTCGGCGAGTATCTGCAACCGATATTGGCAAAGGGTTCGCCAAAGGGCATCCCGACGGGCTTGCTACTGAAGGCGCTGGGCATCGGCGTGATCGCGTGCATGGTGAATCCGCATCACGTGCGCGTCTGGCAAGTCCCACAAGAGTTCGGCATCGGCCTACCCGCTTCGGTGAAAACCGACGCCCAGTTTCGCTTGATCGCGCTACCCGCGTTCAACAGCGACTTCTTTCTCGCGCGTGCAGAACTCGGTAAGAATGCCAACGTCGCTGCGTTCGCGGTGCTGCTGTTCGTCGGCGGGTTTTTGCTCGCGCTCGCGTATGGCCGTCAGCGAATCTCGCACACGCTGCTATGGATCGTGTTTGCGTTTCTCGCGCTGATGCACATCCGTTCGATCTTGTTCTTCGCCATCGTGGCGGTGCCGCTACTCGCCACGGCGATCACCGAACTGACGAACCGCATCACGCTCGGTTCGGTGTCGAACATGAACACGCGGTTCCTGCTCCTCGGCGCGACGGTCGCGCGATTGCTTGCGGTTCCCGCATTGCTGATGTTCGCGGCGGCGGCGTACCCCGGCTGGTTGCATCCGGTCGTTTCGGAACCCGTCTACGTGAACCGCGTCGCGTGGGCGGTCGAAGCCGATGACGGCCTCGCACGCACCGCCAAACTTCTCAACGGCTGGCGCGATTCGGGCAAGCTGCCGGATAACTACCGCGGCCTGATCCTCAACCCGGACCTCGCCAACCACGTTGCGTGGTTTAGCACGAAGGAAAAGGTCTTTGCCAACAGCCGTTTTGGTTTTCACGTTCCCGAACTCGAAGACTGGATCAAAGTCCGCAAAGCGCTCGTCAACCGAACGGGCGTCGATGAAACCGACCCGGCCGTAATTCGCGAAATCTGCCGTAAATATGACATTACGTACCTCGTAATTTCCGGGAGCAGCAGCCCGCCGCGCGACGTCGATCTCGTACCGGTGGGGCAACTCACGCAACAAAACGGCGGCTTCACGATGTGGCACGTCGATGGCCGCGCCATCGTTTTGGGCGATACCGCTTCGCCAGTCGCCACACCGCAACTGTTCGCAAAACTCGCGTTCGACCCCGTGCGGTTGGCGTTCGACCCGTCCCTGGAAACGAACCTCGTTCCCGAACCGCCGCGACCGATGGCGACCCTCGCGAAATCGCCCGAGTTCCTCGATGCGTTCTTCGCGCCGCCGCCGAAGGTTCTCCCCGTGGAAGTCCTCGATTCCAACATTTACCAGACATTCGCGGTCAACATTCGCAGAAGCGAAATGAAGTTTCACAACGATGTCTGGGCAGGTTACCTGGCCGCTGCCGTTGTGAATCCGATCGCCGCATATGTGGCGTCGCGCCCAAACAAAGACACGGTACTCATCGTGCCGCCACCCCCGAGCGATCTCACTGTGGCCTATCAACTACTGGCGCTCCGTGCCGCACGGCGTGCGGTTGCGGCCAACCCCGACAACCCCGAACCGTATCTTGCGTTAGCTCGTGCCGCAGGGGGCTTCGTCGGACTTCCGGGAATTTCCGATCAAGAACGCGGCGAACAAGCGGTGGCCGGCTTGCGCCGATACCTCGACCGCCTGCCGCCCATCGATAAACTCACGCCGAATCTCGCCGTGACTGCGTTTGAAATCGCGAGGGAACTTTCCCAACGATACCGCGAGATCGGCCTCATCGACCTCGAACAGCGCGCACTGACCGAAGCCCGCGAATATCTGCGCCGGGCGACGGATAAAATCGAAGATCCGGCGGAAAAGAAGAAGGCGATCGAGCAATTCGACAAGATCCTCGCCGAAGCGACGAACCGCCTCGCCGCCGTGAACGACCCGTTCGAACAGTTCGTCTCCAATGCCAAACCCGATGTCGGACGACTCGTGTATGAAGCATTTAATAAAAGGTTGTTCGCACGAGCGATGGACGAATTCCAGAAGGCCGTCGAAGCGAAACGCGAACTCGGCCCGAACGCATTGGCGAGCTTCGAAACCATCGTCCTCACGACGAGAATTCAACTCGCCAGCGGTCGCGTCGAAGACGCCACCAACGGGTTGGAAGCGATCGAAAACGAGATCAAAACGTTTTCGGAAACGACCAATCCCGACCCGCGGACGATCGCGCAACTCGCGAACCGGCAACGCCAACCGCAGGAAACGATGTGGCGCTTGACCGGCAATTACGCAAAACTCGGCGAGTTGTACGAGTCCGACATGCAGCGCCAGGCGAAGATGCCCGAAGAAATGAAACGCCTCATTCGCACCGCACTCGTCGGCGAAATGCTACCCTCGATGCAACTCACAGGCATCAGCGCGCCCCACGCGAGCATCGGCGGTTACACGATGGGCAACTTGGGAATGCAAGTCGAAATGAGCGTCATCGGCGGTTGGGATCAACAGGCGAATTTCTACCTCAGCCGCGGGATGTTGTCGCTGCAAGAAGGCAAAATCGGCGACGCCGAACGACGCTTCCGGCAAGCGCAAGAAACCGAAGGCATCCCGCTCCCCGCCGACGCCCCCCTCCGCGCAATCGCCGAGCAATATTTACGAATGATCGCGAAAGCGAAGTAGGCATCGACGCCACATCCGGCCAGCCCGCAGCGCCAGCAAGGGGAACCCGCAGACAACTTCACGCAGT
>JANXNT010000985.1 GCA_025353985.1 Limnoglobus sp. | reverse complement strand
TGGACGGGAACACCCGCCGTATTTGGCAAAGACAGCCCGACGACGCAACCGGGGCCGAAACCGTCGACGTTTCCACCGGCATCGAACGGGCCGCGTTCGTCGTACGACATCTCCGGGATGCCTGAAGCCGAGCCGATTCGGTCTGTTCCCGGCACGCCACCGAACACGCACGGGAGCCGCGTGCCCCCGGATCCGCGTAAATATTCTGAGCCGATGGCGAAGCCAGGGCGACCCGCGACGGTGAAGAAAGCCGAATCCGAAGACGCACGCTGGAACCGCGTCCGCAAGGGCTTGGGCTGGGTGCAGTGCGCCGGATTCTTCGCGTTCCTCGCGGTCGTCGGTGCGACACTGATACCGATCCTCGCGCATTTCGGCGTGAATCTACCCGAAAAAACGCCCGGCTACCTCGGGTTGGATTCCGTTTCGAGTATCACGGAAATCAGCGTCGGTGCCGTGCTGGTACCGGCCGTGTTGGCGTTGTTCTGTCTGCTCATCGGGCGGATGGGAGTTTCGGGTGCACCGAGTTCTTCGTTCGCTCGCGGTCCCGCACTCGCGGCATCGTTGGCCACGCTAGTCGCAGTCGGCGGCGCGATTGCGTGTTGCACAATTACGGGCCTCGGAATCAAAGATGGCTTCATTCCGAAATTCGTGTCGCCACCGAACCCCGTTGCGAACCTGCAATCGAAACTATACGACCTGGCGAGCAACACCTTTTTGCCATCGGACGGCATCACCGGCATTATCCAGCGTTTCGGCCTTGCTGCGTTCGTGGCGTTCGGCATAGTGGCGGAAATCTGGTTCTTCGCATCGCTCGGGCGGATCGCGGCTTACCTCAAGAGCGCGACTGCTAGCGCCCGCATCAACCGCGTGCTAATCCTCAAGGGCACGCTGCTCGCGCTCGCAGTTCTCGCGTGTGTGGCGAACCAGATTTGCGATGATTGGTTCCAAGCGAACATTTGGTCGAAGTGGAACGGCCTCGGCGCGAAAACGCAGGCATTAGCAGTCCCTGGCATCGTGCTGTTCGCAGGCTTCGTGATCTTCCTCATTCACACGCGAATGATCGGCGGCGTGAAGCGCGCGATCCGCGAACACGTCGATCCGGCTAGCGTTTAATCACATCGTGGGAATTCGTTGTGGCACCCCTTGTGGGTGCCTTCGATCTGGAGTGATTTCGTAGTGGCAC
>JANXNT010000983.1 GCA_025353985.1 Limnoglobus sp. | reverse complement strand
TGCGGCCTTCCGCTTGGCAGGATCGTCCGACTTCATATCGTCGGCGAGCTTTTCCGCTTCCTGACGGGCCGGTTTGCCGACTTTCTCGTCGAGCTTATCGCGTGCCGCTTGCTTCTTTTTTTCGTCATTGCCGGCCAAGTCTTTCGCAGCGTCTTGAATCTCCTTCGCATCCGCTTTGCGTTGCTCTTCGGACTTGGCGTTATCTGGTTTCTGGTCCGATGCGGGCGTTTTCTTCGCTGAGCTACGGTCCGGTTCAGCTTTGCCCTTTTCCTTGGGTTTGGCCGCATCGTTCGTCGGGTCGCCTTCGCCCGGTTTGGATTCGCCCATCGGCTTGCTGTCGGCGTTGGCGTCCGGGTCGGGCTTCGATGCCTTCTTAGCGCTCGCGGGAGGCGTCGGTTTCTGTTCGCGACCGGCACCGGCTTTCTCGTCTTTTGCCTCGTCTGTGCCTTGTTGCGAAGGCTCTTCGGACTTCTTACCCTCGGCGGGTTTGGTCTGGCCGTCCTTCTTGGCCTCGGCCGGTTTGGTGGTGTTCTTTTGCTCGGGCGGCATGTCGCCGGGTTTCGCCTCGGGTTGCGGTTTGCCTTCCGCGCCCTTGGGTTCGCCGGGTTTGTCTTCGGGTTTCTCGCCTGCTTCTGGCTTCATCGGCTCGGGTTTCGGCGTCGGCTTCTCGCTGCCCGCCTTCCCGCCGAGTGGCGGTTCCTTTTCCTGTGGGCTAGCCTCGGGCTTCTCGCCCGCCATCGGCTTCGACTCCGAAGTTGGCTGCGGTTTTTGCGGCGCACCCGCGCCTTTCTCGGCACCCGCCATCGGTTCCTTCTCGCCCTTTTTGTCCTCACCTGCGGCAGCGTCTTCGGGCTTGGGCTTCGGTTTCTTCTCGGCGGCGGGGGTCTTCGACTCGGGTTCGGGTTGATCGTTCGGCTTCGCGTCGCCGGGCTTTTTGTTTTGTTCGTCGATCTCTTTCTGAATGCGGTCCGCTTCGCGCTGAAGGTCTTCTTCGCCTTTTTTGGGTTTCGCCGCAGGCTTATCCTTCGTACCTTTTTGCTCGGGCGTGTCGGTCATCGGTTGTTCGCCCGACGGCGCACCCTCTGGCTTCGCCGCGTCCTTCTCCATCGGCATCGGCGGAGTCTTATCTTCCGCTTTCATCGGTGCCATCGGCGCGCCTTTCTCGCCTTCGCCCTTCATCGGATTCGCGTCGCCCTTCTCTGCTTTTTCGCCCGGTTTCGGCTCGCCCTTTTGGTTGGGGTCTGGCTGGCCTTCGCCCTTCTCACCGGGTTCGCCATCCTCTTTCTTTTCCTGCTTCTTGTCTTGATCCTTTTGCTGCTCTTCTTTCTTTTCTTTCTTTTCGTTCTTGTTCTCGGGTCGCTTCTCCGTGTCGCGTTTTTGTTGTTCTTGCTTTTGCTGGTTGGTTTCGTCTTTTTGGCGATTCTCGGCTTGCTGTTTGAGTTCGTCTTTCTGCATCGGCTCTTTCTTTGCCGCCGTCAGTTTCACTTTTTGCACACGCGATTTGCCGATGTTCGCCTTCGGCACGGTGCAGTTGTCGCTCACTTCGAGCCAGTATTCGACGACCATGCCTTCGTTCAAAGTGACGGCCTTGCCAGCCACGTCTTTTGCGTCGGTCAGCGCGAAGGAATCTTTGTAAGCGACCTCCCTTGGGAAGGTGCCATCGGCTTCGCGCTGGAACGACTTCCCTTTCAAGAACGGCTTCGCAGCCAGCAGATAACCCGGTTTCTCCGGTGCGTCCGCTATCCGAAGGCGAAGTGTCGCTTTGTCGATTCCGAAATCGTCGCCTAGCATGCCATCGACCTTGAGCAAGCCGTTGGCGGGCAGCGTTATTTCTTCTTCTTTCGGGTCGGTAATGGTCGCGGATGGCTGCTGATCGACCTGCACGCGGATGTCGTACGGCGGCGCGTCGTTGTTTGCTTCGTCGGTCGTGGAATGAAACAGCAACCGGTAACTGCCCTGCTCGGCGAGCGTCATTTTCACGCGAAGCGTATCGCGACTCTCGCTTAAAATTTCACCGATAATCGGTTGCGCAACGTCCCTCAAACTGGCACGGCCATCTTTCAACTCGCGGTTCGCTTTCGCGGTGATCGTGACAATTGTGCCGCGATACGCTTCGATGTGCGGATCTTTGCTCGTGTCCGATTTCATCCGCAAGTATGCGGGGTATTCGTACTTCACTTCGAACTCGGTGAACATCGGCTTCGGCCGCATCGTCACGCGATATTCGTTCGTGACCGCATCGCCACCCGCGACGCGGTACCAGAAGCCGTTTTGCACGAGATAATCGGGAATTCGCACAGTCCAGTCGCGGTTGCTCGTCGTTTGTTCGAGTGCGATTTCTTCGTAATTCGGATCGGCGGGATTGTGGCGAAGCTGAACGCGGAGGCGGTCGGGGCTATCCGCGTTTGGGATTCGCCCTTCGATCGCGACGCCGATCGTCAGCGGTTGCCCAGCAGTGGTCGTCAAATCGCCGTCCTTGGGTTCGACGAGGCGAATCTGCGTGCGAGTCGCGATAGTCGATGCGGATGCAAACGGATTCCACGCGCGATGGAACAGCGAAATGAACACGCTTGGCTTAAAGATCAAAAACCAGATCGCCAGCACGACAACCAACGTGCCGACTGCTCCGCCGAGCCAGAGTAACCGCTTCGATTCGCCCGCGCGGTCGAGGTCGGCTTCTTTCATCTGCTTGGCGGCCTTCGCACTGACGACGGCTCGCACGCCTTCGGAGAGATCTTTCTCTTGCAAGTCCACCCAGTTGACGATACTATTTTTCGCGTCCGCTACCGTGTCTTCGACTTGTTTGGCCGCATAAAGTGGATTGACCGCGCGACGCCAAGGGCGGACGACGAGGTAGTAACTGGCTGTCGCCAAACTGGCGAGCAACCCGATGATGCCGACTTGGCGAGCCCACGAAGGCAAGTCGAGCCAGCGATCCATTGCGATTACGACGGCGAAATAGCCGAGCGCGATCGCCGCCACGGTGAGGCTGCCGCAAAACAGATCGTGCGTGCGAATTCGCCGCGTAGCCACGGCGAGTTGCCGATCGATTTCGGTGTCTTGTTTGGAAGCGAGTGAAATTTTCGGCGCAACGGCGGTGGGCATGAGTCGACTCCCGTGGAGGCGCGCGAAATGGCCGCGTAACCTCTGGTACCATAATAGCCGATGGCTTTCCATCGGGCGAACCCCGTGTGACCAGTATGTTACGCGCGTGTGACATCTGTCGATTGCGAGGCATCACTTGGGCTTATCCTTCGTTTCGCGAAACAACGCTGCGACAATTGGTTCCGGCGTTCGCACGAACGCATCCACCGAATACACGCAGCCCAACGTCGCCACCCGATGATTGCCGGTGCGTTCCTTTATGTCGAACGCGGGACCGCGCTGCGCATCCGCTTTCACCAAAGGCACGCTTTTGCCATCGGCCGGACCGGCGCGGTGCTGGTAGCCGCCTTATAAATGAGTGCGTCCCCGACGGCCCCGAGGACGCCGATGACCGCGAGTAGACCGTAGACCAGTAGCGGGCTGGGCGTGTTCATCGGGCGTCTCGTTCGAGTTCGATTAAACCGGCCGGGTTCCGCCCCGGCACCGTTCGGTCAGAAGTAGTTCTCAAGCCCGCCATCGCGGTTGGTGTCGAGGGTGATGCAGTGCCATGACCCGCCGAGGGTCCGGCCGTGCCGGTACGGGAGCGGAATCACGGTGAACTTCCGGCGAGTGTTGGGGTTGTGTATGTGGTACTGCCGCAAGTAAGCCTTCGCGTCCCAGGACTTCAGGTACACGGCCGCGGAAGCGGCGGGCGTCATCGCGGGCGTTTGTTCGCCGGGTACACTCATCGTTCGGCTCCTAAATTCGAGTCGCTCCGTCCGCCCGTGAGTGCACGCTGGGCGCTGACGATACAGACGCTGCTGAACCCCTCGTCCACCCACGCCGTGATCGGCACCTCACGGATCTCGCCGCCGGACACGTCGAAGCCGTGCTTCCGCAGAACTCGCGCGAAGTCGGACTCGTTCACCGGCGTAGTCGGGAAGTCGCGGTCGAGGACGCGGTAGGAACGGCAGTCGCGCACCGCGCCGATAAACACCGTGCCACCAGGATTCACCAGGTCGAGGATGCGGCCGGTCATCGCTTCCCACTCGGCGAGCGTGCCGCCGATCGCCTCAGCCGTGTAGAACGACGCGACAAGGTCGTACCCGACCGCGGGTCCGAGCGGGTCCGGGGCCCGCAGGTCACAAGGCAACAGCGCGGTGACCTTCTCCCGGAGGAGGCGTTTCCGCCCATCGAGGGCGGAGCCGATCTCGTCGCCC
>JANXNT010000973.1 GCA_025353985.1 Limnoglobus sp. | reverse complement strand
AGGTAAAACAGGACATCGGTCAGTGCGTTGCTTGCGGTCGTCAGTTCTTCCCAACGGCGATCTTCGAGCGACGTGCGCACGTCGCTGACGAGGCGTTCGAGTTCGACGCGGTCGTCGGGTGCGGCCTTGGTCAGTAAGCGTTCGGCTTTCTCAAGTAGCGCTTTGGCCTGCACCATCTCGCGTTGGCCTTCTTGCGGGCCGGGTGCGAGCATCGGCGAATCGGACGATATCAATTCGCCGTCGCCGTCGATTTCCTCGCCGTCTTCGTTCCGCGTCCAGAGTTGATCCATCCGGTCGCGGGCGGCATCGCGTTCTTCGACCGCGAAGCGAGCCATCGCGTTGTCGATAGTGATATTCTTTGTCAGGCCGGTCGATTTCTCGCGGGCCGCCACTTTCAGCACGCCATCGAGCGTGAGGTCCAATTGCACGACAATCTGATTCCCGGCGGGGACGCGCGACAGTCCGTCGATCAGGAACTTGCCGATGCGGTGGTTACGTCGCACGTCGTCGTTTTCGCCCTGATACACCTCGACATCCACGGCCTGCTGGTTGTCGCTATGCGTGCAAAACACTTCGCTGCGGCTTGCGGGTAACGGCGTGTTGCGGCGAATGATCGTCGCGAACTTGAATTCGTTCGGCCGCATCGAGTAATCCGACGAAACATCGAGGCACTTGATGCCCATCGAGTGCGGCGTAATATCGACGAGGACCGCGCCGACGCTTTCACCGGCGATGATGGCGGCCTGAACGGCGGCCCCCATTGCCACGCACAGGTCGGGGTTGATCTCGGTGTGCGGCGACTGCCCGAGGCGGTCTTGGAGCAACTGCGAAATCATCGGCGTTCGCGTGCTACCACCGACGAGGACGACGCGGCCAATTTGCGACGCGGTCAGGCGGGCATCGTCGAGCGCACGCTGCACGCAGTCCATCGTCCGCGTGATCAGCGGCGAGATGAGCATTTCGTATTTATGACGCTCGATTTCCGTGTTCAAGTGAACCGGCACGCCGTCTTTCTCGGCGATGAATTCTTCTTCGATGCGAACGAACGGGTGATCGGAGAGCTTGCGCTTCGCGCCTTCAACGGCGTTCAGCAGCCGCGCGTGGCTGACTTTGTTTTCGCGTAGGTTGATGCCGTACATCGTCGCGAATTCGTCGGCGACATGATTCATCAGCAGGTCGTCGAAGTCGTCGCCACCGAGTTGCGTATCGCCGTGGCTGGCGAGCACTTCGAACACCCCGGCTTCGGCTTGAACGATCGACACATCGAACGTACCACCACCGAGGTCATAAACGAGGAATCGTTCTTTCGCGGTCTGGCCTGGGTCGTAAACGAGTGCCGCGGCGGTCGGCTCGTTGATGATGCGCACGACTTCCAACCCGGCCAGCGCACCAGCTTCGCGGGTCGCCTGTCGCTGGCTGTCGTTGAAGTACGCGGGGACGGTAATCACCGCCTTGGAGACGGGCTTCCCGAGTTCCTTTTCCGCACGCTCTTTCAAGCTGCGCAAGATCATCGCCGAGATTTCCTGCGGGCGAAACTCTTGCTTGCCGAGCGAGACTTTGACGTCTTGGCCCATCTTCCGCTTGATCGACTTTACCGTGCGTTCTGGGGCCAACACCCACTGATTGCGTGCGGTTTTGCCGACGAGAATTTTGCCGTCTTCCGACAGTCCGACAATCGACGGCAGAATCGGGTCGCCGTCTTCGACGAGGACTTTCGGCACCCCATCAATGAGCACGGCGACTTCGCTGTTCGTCGTCCCGAGGTCGATACCAATGATCGTTTCCGCCATGACTTAACCGTCCCTGAAGGCTAGGATTTCGAAACTTTGACTTGTGCGAAACGGAACAGCTTCCGGTTCCAGAGGTAACCGCGGCGGACTTCTTCCACGACGGTTCCGTCGGGGCGGTCCGTGTCGGCGACGGTGTCGACGACTTCCATTTTTTCCGGGTCGAACGGTTCGCCGATACACTGGATTGGCTCCAGCCCCAGTTGGGGAAGCGCCCGTTCGATTCGGCGTTGGCTCATCGAATAGCCATCAGCTGCCGATGCGAGTTGTTCGCCGCGTTTCTGATCGATGATCGTGCTCGATTCGACCCACGCCGTGAACGCTTCGGTGATGTACGCCTCGTTGGAGGGTCGACCGAATCGGCGTTGGAACCAACCGGCGGGCGGTTGTTCGACATATTCGAGCGGGTCGGGCATGTCGCCGAAAATCTCGACGGATTCCGCAGTCTTTTCAACTTGTCGCCGTGCCACCGAAAGCGAGTCGTGAATGTCGAGGAGCGTCTTGATGATCGGCCGCATATGTTCGCGATCCGGCTCACCGGATGGCGGCGGGGGCAGCGCTTCGATGAGTTTCGCGGTCTGATCGGTCGCGACGCGGGTGGCCTTCGTTTGCAGATTCACTTCATGCCGCAACGCCGTGAACTGCGCAAGAATGCTTTGGGCATTGATCGGCGCAACCGGGGCATCGGGCGGGGTGAGATCCGCAGTCGAGGCGGCTTCGAGCCATTCGCGAAAGTCGTTGAGGATCCATTCGATCTGCACGGAGGTTAGCGCGGCGGTGTGGCGGCGCTCACTAGTGTATTCAGCCCGATCCGCCGTCTCGACGTCCGACATGCCGCCTCCTCAATGATGCTTTCGATCGTCTCATTTTTGCCGTATTCGTACAGCCGGTACATCGTCCGCGCTTCGAGATCTTTCAACGCATCGTATGCTTCGCGAATTTTCGCGAACATCTCAGGTTGCTGCTCCGGCGGGTACTGTTTTACGAGTTCGAGGTAGCGTTTGCGAATCGCGTCGTCGGTGGCTTCGAGAGGCACGCCGAGAAGCGTGTAAGGGTCGGGCATTGGCGTTATCTCCTACCAAAAATGAAATCGAACGGGTTGGAATACTCGGGAAGGGCAAGGAGTCCCTCTTCGACATCGTCGAGGAGCAGCTGATGCGCCGGGTTTGTGGAAGTCCGGATCAGTTCCTTCGCGAGGTTAAGTAACTTACGAGCTTTATCCCGATTTTGGTGGTTCATCTTCTCCAACAACACGAGTTTCGCTTCGGCTAACGCAAAACAGGGGTTCGAGCGGAAAAATCGGCGGAGTTTCCCGATGACGATTCTTGCGATTTTGAAGGACTTCGTTTCGTACAACGTGTTCATCAGATGCTCGAAATTTCCTTCTTCGTCCGCCGTTATCGGTAGTTTTTGAATGAGGGCGAGGAGTTTCGTGCCGTGGGTTTTTTGTCCGCGGTATTCGTATTTCAGTTCGCCGAGTCTCGCCCAGATTCCGTAAGTCAGCGAGAGATCCATTGCCTTGAGCAGTTTGGCATCCAGCGCCTCGGCGAGTCTTCCGTCGGCAATTTTTTTGTCGGCGGGCTTCAGCTTGGCAAACGCGGCATCCACCGACAAGACGTATGCGGGCAGCAGCTTTAACGACGTCATGTCTGCGATGTTTTTCAATAACTCGTCGGCCAGTGCCACTCGTTTGGTCTTTCGCGCAATCGTCGACTCGATCGAGAGTTGATAGAGTCTCAAAACACCATTCGAAAGTAGTGCGGATTGCCCATTCCCGAGAACGGCTTCTGCGGACTCGTAGTTTTCGGCGATCATTTCCGCGCGGGCATAGTCGATCGTGTCTTCGCCCACCTGGATTTGCAGTTCGGAATCGAGTGGATTAATCGCCAGCATTCGCTTCGAAACGGCCAGTGTTTCGGCGAGTTGCCGCTGTTCGGTGTGCATCTCGTGTAGCACGTCGAGCAGTGGCAACGTGTCGGGGTGACGCTCGAGGAACTTCTCCGCAACTTCCTTGGCTTTGTTGTAATTTTCGACTTCGAGAAGCTGTTCGACCCACGAAATCGTCGGTGGTGCCCAATCGGGTGCGAGTGCCGCACTACGAGCGAAGAAATCTTCGATCGTCTTATCAGACAACCCGCTCTTCTTCGGTTTCTTGAGACGATCCGGTCCACCAAACGCTTCGTACATGGCCTCGAACTCATCTCCGAACCCATCGCCGTCGTCGTTGCCCTTCGCGATCTCTTGGGATCGATGGGCCATTTTCAGCAAGATCATCGCGCGGGCCCGCTTCGCGACATCGACGGGCCACGTCTTCGGTTGGCCGGCTAACCAGCTTTCGTACATCAGCCAGTATTCGTTCGCTTGATCGTCGAGTTGCCGCATATCGCACGCAATCGCTTCGAGTCGATGCATGTGCGGATCGTCGGCGTAGGTGCCAAAGATCGAAACTAACGTCTGGGCGTCTTTCGGTTGACCATGGTTGAGCACGGCCACGTACATACACGCCGCAAGCCGGGTGGCGAGGTCCGGGTACGTCGTTTTCAGCATCGGCAGGATTTGCCGAACAACCCGCCAGACGCTCGTCATAGACGTTTCGCGGCCTAGATACGACTGGAGTTCTTTCAGCAGCTTGATGAGCGGATTATTCGACAACTGATCGGACGCCTTCGTTAACCGTTTTTGGTCGTCGGCGGTGTGGCCTGTGCGTTGCGATGGGTCGATCGAGGCGTGCAGCGACACGATGAACTTCGCAGGCATCCGGGTCGGCGAAAGTCGTTGCCAGTTCTCGATGGCACGAGCGTCGTCGTTGGCGGTGTACGCCATCAGTCCGCGCAGCGTCAGTTTCCATTCGAGGAACGGCGACTGCAAGCCGATCACTTGCAACGTCTCTTTCGCGGCTTCGTCTTGCCCGGCTTCGTACTGCTTGAAGGCATTCAAAATGGCATGCAAACCGACGCGGTAATCTTCGGGCACCGGTTCGGGCCGATTCCGCCGCACGAGCAAGTCTGCGATGGTTCCGCCGACTCTCGCGGCCGTCGTTGGCAATGTCGAGAGTACCGCGAACTGCTTCGCTTTGGTGAACTCGCCGATTTTCGCGTATAGAACCGCAACTTCTTCCGCCCATTCCGGACTATTCGCCGCGAATTTTTCGACGCCACGAATTGCGTCCGTCACCGCTTTCACTTTGCCCGTCGCCATGTAACCATCGACGACAGACGAGATGGTTCGGCGGTAAATTGCGTGGTTTTCCTCGCTGGGGTTGAGTTCGATCAGCTTTAGGACTTCGTTGTTTGCTTCCGTGTAGTTTTTGCGCGTCAGCGCGGAAGCGATCCGACCGGCGGTCGGAAGGTGGTAACTCGGCTCGATGATCTTGGCCACAACTGCAACTCCGTGATTCGTGTATGTAATATAACCGGAACCCGCTTGCGACTACACACGCCATCCGAACGCGAAACGCCATGACCGCACGACAGATTTTCCTACTCTCGCCGTATCGCCCGCCGACCTCGTACCCGGTTACGTTGAACGCGGACGAAACCGCTGCGTGGTTGAACGGCCATGCCGCACTTTGGCACCCGGCGGTCCTCCAGAACGCGATTCGCCCCCCGCTACCCGCATCGTCGTACGATCACGATCTGCCTGCGGAAAACTTCGTGTATGCGGTGGCCGAAGGGCCGACGCTGTACCAGCCCGACGACTGGCTGGCACGTGCCTCAAGTGCCAACGCCATCGCCTTCCGTTCGACCGCGTGCCGTACGGAAACTTTCGCGAATATGCGTGCAGCACTGCGCGAACGCGGCACGCCCGAACCGCATCTGGCGCTCTCCGATTCGCTCGTCGGATCGTTCGCCGGGTTGGGCTACGGCTACCTCATGGTAGACACGCTGTTCGACGCGATGAGCCACGATAAACTCCTCGACGCCGACGGCTTCTGGGCCGATGTTTCCGCCGCCGTGGAAGCGGCATTGCGACCCGATGGCGAAAGCGAAGCGCGCGAGAAACTGCGCGATGCCGCGAAGCGGTTGCAGGTGGCCCGCGAAGGCGCAAGTTCCGGCACGATCCACCTCATGGAATGGATCATGCGCGATCCGGCGCACCCCGATCAAGCCTGGCCTGCGGCCCTTGCGGCGAACGTTCCCGTTTCGGTTATTATTTCCGCCGACGATCTCGAAAAAATGTCCATCGATCACCCCGAACGTTTCGCGGAACTGAAAGCGCGCGTGCCTGCGGACTTGCCCGCATCAGCGGACTTGTGCGTCGGGGCGTTCCGCGACCGCGACGATGCACTCCTGCCAATCGAATCGCAACTCTGGAACTTGCGTACGGGCCGTGAAACCGTCCGCAAGCTGTTCGGTTCGGAGCCGACGGTGTATGCACGCCGTCGTTCGGCGTACCACCCGCAATTGCCATCGTGGTTGCAACTCGCCGGGTATCGCCACGCGGTGGCGGTCAGCTTCGATGGCGCGCTCGTTCCGAGTCGCTACTCCGCCGTCGTCACGTGGTCCGGCCCCGATGGCAAATCGATCGAGGCGTTCACCCGCGACCCGCACCCCGCGAACGACGGGCAGACGTTCTTCAACCTGGCGTATCTCATCCATCAGGGCATCACGCACGACTCGACGCCGACGGTGGCACTTTTGCACAAGGGCGGCACCGGCGGCGCGGGCTACATCGACTACCTCGCGCTCGGCGAACTCGCACCGGTACTCGGCACTCCCACGAACCTGAGCCGGTACTTTGCCGAAATCCACGCGGGCGATTACGCCGGGGCCGCGAACCCCGATGAATTCTTCGCCGACTACCTCGACGAACGCACGACGAACCGCCACCGGCCCGATCCCGTCAGCGGCTTCGCCGCCCACCTCCGCGCCCGTCGTCGCGTCGATGGCGTCCTCGCGATTGCGGCACTCTATCGCTCGTTAACGAACGAAACCGAAGCCGAAGCAAGCGAACTGAAGCAGCTACACGCACTCGAAGACGCCATCGAAACGCGCGGGCCGGAACTCGGCGAAGCCACGCAAATTGATGAACTTTTGCCGAAGGTGATCGCGCAAGAATCGTCGTGGGCGAAGAAACTCGCGGAGCGGATTCAGGTTCGTTCGGTCGACGCGAAACCGGGGTTCCTCGCGTTCAATCCGTGTAGTTTCACGCGACGGATTACACTCGAACTCGCGGACCAACCGGGGCCGATCGCGCTCGATGGACCCGTGAAAGCGAGCGAGTGGGAAGCGGGTAAAGCGAGCGTTGTCGTCGAGGTGCCCGGCCTCGGCTTCGCGTGGTTCCCGAAAGGGGACGCCCGGCTGTCACCGCCGAAGCCACGCATCAAGACCGCCGACGGAACGACCGTTCGCAACGAGTTTTTCGAAGCGACACTCGACCCGATCACTGGTGGCCTGCGTGCGTTCCGCGACGTGCGCACCCGCATCAATCGCCTTGGGCAGATGTTAGTGTTCAACCCCGGCAGTCGCATGAAAGCCACCGCCGTGACCGTCACGCACGCCGGGGCCGCCTACGGCGAAGTGACGAGCGATGGGCAAGTCGTCGACGAGCACGATGCCCCGCTCGCGAACTTCCGCCAACGCATTCGCGCCTGGGTGGGCAGGCCCGTTCTCGAATTGCGCATCGAAATTCAGCCGATTCACAAACCGACCGGCTATCCGTGGCACGCCTTTTACGGTGCCCGCTTCGGTTGCCGCGACGAACGCATGGCCACCTTCCGCGGCGTCAACGGCACGAACTCGCTGAGCGCGTATCCGCGACCCGTATCGCCCGATTACATCGAATTTCGCCTCGCGGCCGAGCGCACATTTTTGTTTACCGGCGGATTGCCATTCGTGCAGCGCCACGACAAACGCACGATCGATTTGGTGCTGATTACCGAGGGCGAAACGGAAACGACATTCGATGTGTTGATTGCCGCAGACCGCGAACACCCTATGCAAACCGCGAGCGGCTGGGTCGCACCCGCCCCGATTATCGAGACGACGAAAGGCCCGCCGCACATCGGAGCCACTGGCTGGCTCGCCGCCATCGACATGCCGAGCCTGCTGATGACATCGCTACGCCCAACGACGCCCAGCGAAGGAAATTCCCGCGCCGTGGCCGCACGCTTCGTCGAGACATCCGGTTACGCGGGTGCCGCCGAACTCCGCTTCGCCCGCGACCCCAGCGTCGCCACGCTCATCGACATCACCGGGCAGAAACTCAGCGAGATCGCAATCAACGAAGGCGCAATCCCAATCGAATTTTCCGCCAGTGAACTGCTAACCTTGCAAGCCGACTGGCAATAATCGGGCACCTGTCCGCAAAAATTAACGCACCGCTCTCGACGTGCGTACAACCTGTGTCTCTCTTTGTCCGGAAACCGTGGCGCGGAAAGTGGAAATCCGCGTTCGATTCCCACCTAATATGTGAACGTATTGGTGATTGCCGCAAGAACGACACGGAAAACCATGTTAACCACCGCTTTCGCACCCGAACGGACCTCGCCACACGTCGATGGCAAACGCACGAAGTCGGTCACCATCATCGGTGCCGGCCCTGGCGGGTTGGCTGCCGCATTGTTACTCGCAAACTCCGGCGTCAAGGTGCGCATCATCGAGCGACTGCCCCAAGTTGGCGGACGCTGTTCCAAAATCGAAGCGGATGGTTTCCGCTTCGACCTTGGCCCGACATTTTTCCTTTATCCGACGGTACTCGAACGAATTTTTCGGCTAATCGGTCGTGACTTGCACCGCGAAATTCCGATGGTGCGACTGGACCCACAGTATCGCATTCTGTTCGGTTCCGGTGGCGAGCTACTTTGCACGCCGAACCTCGACAAGATGGAAGCCGAAGTGCGGAAAATCTCGGTCGCCGACGCGGGGAACGTGCGGCGATTTATTAGCGAAAACCGCACGAAGCTCGAAGCGTTTCGCCCCGTACTGGAAAGCCCGTTCAGCGGTTGGAAAGATTTATTCAAACTGAGCCTGTTGAAGTTACTGCCGATTTTGCGACCGTGGAAGTCGCTCGATGGCGAACTCAATCGCTACTTCGAAGACCCACGCATCCGGCTCGCGTTCGCGTTTCAGTCGAAGTATCTCGGCATGTCGCCGTTCAACTGCCCGAGCTTGTTTTCGATCCTTTCGTACCTCGAATACGAGTTCGGCGTCTGGCATCCGATCGGTGGCTGCAATGCCGTCTCCGAAGGGATGGCACGAATCGCCCGCGAGATGGGCGTCGAGATTTCACTCGGCGAATCGGTCGAAAAGATTCTCTTCGAAGGCCGGAAAGCCGTCGGCGTGCGGACCGATGCGGGCGAATATCGTTCCGATGCCGTCGTCATGAACGCGGACTTCGCACAGGCCGCCAGCAAGCTCATACCGAATAATCTCCGCCGTAACTGGACCGACAAAAAGATCGCCAAGAAGAAGTTTTCGTGTTCGACCTTCATGATGTATCTCGGCATCGAAGGTCGCTACGACGATATTAGCCACCACACGATCTATACATCTGCTGACTACGTGCAAAATTTAAAAGATATCGAAACCGAGCACAAGCTCACCGACGATACCTCCTTCTACGTACAAAATGCGAGCGTCACCGATAGCACGCTGGCACCGAAGGGGATGAGCACGATCTACATTCTCGCACCCGTCACGAACATGAACGAGAACGTCGACTGGACGAAGGAAGCCCCGGCGTTCCGTGCGAAAATACTGAAGCAGTTGGAGAAAATCGGCATCAAAGGCATCGAGAAACGCATTCGCTACGAGAAAGTCGTCACGCCCGCGGACTGGCAGAATCAGTACGAAGTGTATCGCGGTGCGACGTTTAACTTGGCACACAACCTCGGGCAGATGTTGCACCTGCGGCCACGGAACCGCTTTGACGATGTCGAAGGCGTGTACCTTGTCGGCGGTGGCACGCACCCCGGCAGTGGCCTGCCCGTGATTTACGAATCGGCACGAATCACCAGCCGCTTGTTGTTGAACGATCTGTCACTCGACGCCAGTGGTCTGGAAGAAGCCAACCAACCGGCTGCCGTCGTATCTTGACCATACACCTTTGTCGTTGGGAGCCATGTACGTGAATCTGGATAATCGGCGGATCGCAGTGATTGGTAGTGGCCTTGCGGGGCTGGCGTCGGCGTGTACCCTGGCGGCACGCGGCTACAGCGTGACCGTGTTTGAAAAATCCGCGTGGCTCGGTGGCAAAGCGGCACAACTGTCGAAGGCTGGCTTCCGGTTCGACATGGGGCCGACGATCCTGACGATCCCGAACGTGCTGCGAAAGATCTTCGCCGAAGCCGGGCGGAACCTCGACGATTACCTGCAACTCATCCGCCTCGACCCGCAATGGCGCTGCTTCTTCAGCGACGATACCGTGCTCGATCTCGTCGAAAACGTCGACAGCATGGCGGACTCACTGGATCGCTTCGCACCCGGCAATTCGAAAGGCTACCGTGAGTTTCTGAAACTTTCGGATCGTCTGCACACGGTGTCCGAGAAATATTTTTTCTGGAAGTCGATCGGCGGCATCGGCGACATGGTCGACTTCAAAGCAGGGTTCTCCGCGAAGATTCTCGGCGACGTCATGAGTATGCGAATGGGCCACTCGGTATCGGGCACGGTGCGTAAGTACGTGGCTGACCCACGGGTCGCGCAAATGATCGACCACTTCACGCAATATGTCGGTTCGTGCCCCGAATCGTCGCCCGCCGTGCTTTGTAGCATCGCGCATATGCAAACCGAAGAAGGCATCTGGTACCCCGTCGGCGGCACACGGGCCGTACCGGAGGCACTCGTGAAACTCGGCCGCGAACTCGGCGTCGAGTATCGCACCGAAACCGGCATTCGCAAAATCGCGGTCGCTGAGGATGGCCTGTCAGTAACTGGTGTCGAGACAGAAGTTGGCGAGCGCTTCGATTGTGCTGCGATCGTCTCCAATGCCGATTCCGTGCGGACGCACCGCGAACTCATCAACGGGGCGGCACCAAAGGCGGTCGCGAAGTTCAACCGCCGCCGAACTTACGAACCCGCCTGTTCGGGCGTCGTGATGTACCTCGGCCTCAAGAAAAAGTACGAGCATCTACAGCACCACAACTTCGTGTTCTCCCGCGATCCCGAAGAGGAATTCGAGTACATCTACCGCAAGGGCGAACCCGCGCCGGACCCCTCGTGTTACATCGCCGCGACTGCGACGACCGAACCGGCGACGGCCCCGCCCGGTGGTGAGGCACTCTATATTTTGGTTCACACGCCGTTCCTGCGACCGCATCACGATTGGTCGAAAATGCTGCCGGAGTATCGTCGTGTCATTTTGAATAAGCTGAAAACGACCGGGAAGATGCCCGACATTGAAGACCGCATCGTGTTCGAGGCGACGCTGACGCCGCAGGATATCCACGACCGGTACCGCGTGCTCAACGGCGCGATTTACGGACTGGCAAGCCACGGTAAATGGCTCGGGGCGTTCAAGCCCGCGAATCGTTCGCCCGACCTCAAGGGCCTGTACCTCGCGGGTGGGGCAGCACACCCCGGGCCTGGAATGCCGATGGTGCTGATGTCCGGCTGGATCGCCGCCGACACGCTCGACAAGGATGGCACCGTGGCGAATTCGCCGACCGACACGCTCGTAGGCGCGGCGCGATGAACGACGAGGCGTTCGCGTTTCCACGCCGTTGGATCTGGTTATTCAACGGCTTCCGACGCTACGTCTTACGCTACTTGCGGAAGCACTTTCACGGGGTCTACCTCGCGAAAACTTCCGCTGCCATTCCGACCGATATCGCCCCCTTACTCATCGTCACGAACCACCCGTCGTGGTGGGATCCGATGATCGGCACCGCGATCAGTATGCGCTTCGAGGACCGCGTTCACTACGGTGCTATCGACGCGAAAATGTTGAAGCAGTACCCCATTTTTTCCCGCCTCGGCTTCTTCGGTGTCGACGTCGATACGTATCGCGGGGCGGCCGACTTTCTGCGAATGGGTACCGCACTTCTTGTTGTGCCGAAGAACATCGTCTGGGTGACCGCGCAAGGGCGATTCACCGATGTGCGAACGCGGCCACTCGGGTTGCGTTCCGGCGTGGGCCACTTGGCGGCGCGATGCCCGCAAGCGATCGTTTTGCCCATCGCCATCGAGTACGCATTCTGGAACGAACGCACCCCGGAAGCGCTCGTTCGCATCGGCGAGCCGATCCGCGTGGCAGACTTTCCGAACGAGAGCGGCAAGCAATGGACGGCGCGAATTGAAGCCGCACTCACCGCGACATTAGATGCTCTCAACGGCGATGCGATGAGCCGCGACCCGGAGCGATTTTCGTCGTTGCTCGTGGGCCGTGCGGGTGTCGGCGGGATGTACGATTTCTTTCGCCGCGTCCGTGCGTTCGTCACGCGTCAGCCATTTCGGCCCGCACACGGAGGCGACGCGAAATGACCACTTTCGCGATCATCGCGCTCATTTGTGCCTTAATTCCCAGCCTGTTGTACTTGCGTAACCGTTTCCTGTTTCGAGCGCCGCCCGCATTCGATGCGGATTTGAAACCACCTGCCGTGTCGATATTGATCCCTGCGCGAAACGAGGAAGTCTCGATCTTGGCTGCACTCGAACACGTCATCGCGAGCCGTGGCGTCGAATGGGAATGCATCGTGCTCGACGATCATTCCGAAGATCGCACGGCGGAAATTGTTCGCGATGTTCAATTGAAATACCCGCAAGTTCGACTCGAAATGGCACCCACGTTGCCGCACGGTTGGTCCGGCAAGCAACACGCTTGTTATGTGCTTTCGCAACACGCGCGGCACCCGTTGCTCGTGTTTCTCGATGCGGATGTCAGGCTGTCACCCGATGCGATTCAGCGGATGGTTCGC
>JANXNT010000964.1 GCA_025353985.1 Limnoglobus sp. | reverse complement strand
TTCTTCTTGTTCTTGCAATTCGGGTGTGAAGGCGTCGCCGAAATCGGCGGCTTCGAGAACTCTGCGAATCTCAATCTCGCTGTCTTCGATCATCGGGTTCGGGCAGCGTTTGACCCACTCGACGGCCTCATCCATCGACTTCACTTGCCACATCCAGAAGCCCGCGACAATCTCGTTCGTCTCGGCAAACGGGCCGTCGGTTGCGGTGCGATTCGCTCCTGAGAAGCGAACGCGCACACCTTTGGAACTCGGGTGCAAACCCTCGCCCGAAAGCATAATCCCCGCTTTGACGAGGGCCTCGTTGTAATGCCCCATTTCCGTCATCAGTTGCTCGCTGGGCATCGTCCCGACCGTTTCGGAGCTTTTCGTCGCCTTCACCATGACCATGACCTTCATCGCGGAATCTCCCCTATTCGTGTTACTGTTAAATCGTCCGTAGTGGAATCAATTCGCGGATTCGTGCATCTCGCAGATACAGTCCGCCCCATACCATCGCCCCGAAGACGACGGGGAAAAGAATCTCGAACGCCCCATGCCCCACGCGCACGTGGCATTGCACCGCGCCGCCGAGGTAACCCGTAAGCAGGATGGCACCGAGTACGGCCGTGCGTGGAATAATGTATAAAACCATACATGCAATCAGCACGATGCCGATTGGTGTAATCACATTTTCCGGTATGCCGAGTGCCACGGTCGCTTCGACGACTTCGGCGGGCTTTACCAGCTTCATGACACCATCGAGCAGGAAAAACAGTGCGGAGAGGCCACTCAGGATTCGCCCCGCCCACAGGCGGCCTTTGGAAACAGTGTCGGTCGGCATCTCACGATTCTCCTTGTTGCACAGGCAGATTCTGCAGTTCCTCGATTGGCCGAATTTCGACGGTGCCCTTGCGAGCGCCGGGAATGCGACCGGCGATCTCGATCGCCTCGTCGAGATCTTCGGCATGGATAAGATAGTAACCGCCGAGTTGTTCGCTCGTTTCCGCGAACGGACCAACGGTGACGATTCGCTTCCCGCTACGGATCCGAACGCTCGTTGCCATCGTCACCGATTGCAACGGCGA
>JANXNT010000923.1 GCA_025353985.1 Limnoglobus sp. | reverse complement strand
CGACCGCTCCTGGGCGAAATCGTCCCGAAATGGCTTCAAATAAGTCGAAAACGCCGGTCCTAACGCAGAAATCTGTCCGCCCGTCATCGGATTCCCTCCCCAAATGAACTCTTCCTGACGTATTATAGCTGCGCTGTAGTGGTAGGCACACTCCGTGTGCCGTTAAAATGTTGGCAAATCTGCGTACATTCTCGTACGCTGAAAACTTTCTCAACGGCACATAGAATGTACCTACTACTAACGAAATCACTTCGCGATGCCGGGCTTCATTTCGGACGAAGGATAAATCGCTGGTCCCGCCGTGGCGACTGGCGGGGCGGCGAACACGGGAGCGCCGCTGAACGGCCCGTACATTTCGGGTTGCCCACTCGACACGGCCATTCCGGGCACGGGGGAAACGATTCCACCTGGCTTGTAGCACGATGCACAACCCGGTGCCGCACCGCCGAAAACCGATGTAGGTGCCGCATAACCGCCGACATCGTAACCGGGGCCACCACTCGCTTCGACGGGTACTCCGGCATGACCGCCGTAGCCTGCAAACGCGGGGTAGCAACGATGGCAGTTGCGAATGCGGTAGGCGACATTTCGCAGCAAACAACAACCGGTTTGCTGTAGGGCGATGGCTGCGAACAGGCTGGCGAGAATCAATTTGCGCGTCATGAAAAACGACCTCCATATCGGTGGCGTGGCAATGCAGAACAGCCTCCCGTCCTTGAGAGTGTGCGGATTCATGTCCGGCTCGGCGAACATCCCTTTCGCGATCGGCACATCCTGTACCGATAACGGAGTATGCGCGATGTGCGCGACGTAGCCAAATCGCAGATGACGGTTTTTGGGCGTAAGCCGGTCAAAATGAGTCGTTGAGTTCGATCGGCAAAGAGGAAAGGATCGCGTAGAAAATGCGGATGAAAACGGTCCCGCCACAAGTTCGCAACGGGACTCTCTCGCAAGGATCGCACTAACGATCTGGGCAGTAATTCGATGGTGCCGCCGACGAGCACGACGAACAACCGCGTTTGTGTTTGCAGCCAGCCATGCAAACCAGCACAAGTAACACCACCGCCGATAAAACCCGTTTCTTCCACATGTCGCATCCTCCTGTCGTCGTGCGAATGACGCAGTTCGTCATCGCATCGAGCGATACCTCATATGCCGAAAAATAGGTTGAGTTTGCGCGCCCCGCAAAGTCGGACTTGAGCGAAAAGTGGTAGATCCCCGAAATATCCGCCGATTGTAACGGTCGGGAAAGATAGCGAAGATGTACGGGCGATTGAAGGTAATGAAACCGGTACAGGTTGTTAAGGCGGTTTCATGCGGCCGGAACCAACCACAACCGCCGCTCCCGATCCGTCGCGAACGCCAGGCATCCGAATATCTTCTTCCGTTAGGTCCGGGAAATCGGCGAGGATGTCTTCGATCGACATCCCGCTGGCGAGGTATTCGAGTACGTCTCGGACGGTCATACGGAGGCTCCGGATGCAAGGCTGCCCGCTCCGCTTATTTTACGATGTCGTGCCTTCTCACGGGTTTCCCTCGCTTGAGAGTTTTGAAGTTGTGCGTTTTGCGTGTACGCCCAGGGGTACGACGAAACATCTAACCCTGTGTGCTAGCAAAATGAGATCGAGCCGTCTCCGAATCCTCTGACGTCGCAACTTCCTCGCTAGCGCTTTTTGAAGTTGCGC
>JANXNT010000959.1 GCA_025353985.1 Limnoglobus sp. | reverse complement strand
ATCCAGCGGCAGCCTCACCTTCCCCGCTGGCGTCGCGATGATCGAAGTCAAGCTCACGCCCGTCGATGATAACAAACTCGAAAACGACGAGCTTGCGCAGCTAAAGCTTCTATCGGGCAGCGCGTATGTCGTGGATGCGGTGAAGGCACAAGCGCTGGTGTTGATCGTAGATAAAGTGCGCAAGCCAACGGGCGATCTCGACATCATCGACTCGAATGGTGCGGAAGTCGCCGAGAACAAAGAAGAGAATCCCGGTGGCTGGGTGCCAGTCAACAACGACAACGACGACTACAACTTTTGGTTCGATCAGGAGGTCCCTCAGGCGAAGAGTTTGCACCATTTTCAAGATTTAGAAACCAACGGGGTAGTCGTTGGCGAAAATGATCTCATCAAGATCACTGTCCACGATTTAGCCGTCCCGCAAGGGTTGCTAGGCAAGTTCACGCTCGAGTGGTCGAGCACGAAGATCAACGTCTGGAAGACGGCCGAGAAGAATGATGAAGGTGCTGTGGTTTCGGGAGTTGAGGTCTCGGCTGGCCAAGTGACGAATTATTGGGTCGAAGGTTTAGGCCTCAGTTCGTCGATGGCGGACGAAGAAATCGCGTTGAAATGGACCGACGCGGCCGCCAATGCCGTCCCGCAAGCGGTGGACAAGGTGAACTTCACCGTCTACGAGGTGATCGGAGCGATGAACGTGCCGGGACACTCCATTCACACGTATGTAACGAGAGTGCCAAACGACGCCGGGCAGGCGGAGTTTTCGGGGATTACTGGCGCATCCATCATGAGTCTGAATTATGGCGGCTCGAGCCCAGAGTATTTCGAAACAACTGCCACGATCCGCTGGGATGGCGGCCCGATCGTCGGCGTGTACCGCGTAACTCCCAGCTCGAGTCAGAACTTCTTCGTGGATCGCGAAGTGAATGTAGTCAAAGTCAGCATCACAACTGCATTAGGTGCAAACAACCAGTTACAGTATTATAATACAACAATACAACAAGATCCTATGAACCCTCGCAGGATTATTTCAGCTGACCCCGCACCAGCAATGTTAGCGGAACTCCGTATGACGAGACTCGAAGGCCCAGTTGTACGCGGCGGAACACGCGGAGTT
>JANXNT010000870.1 GCA_025353985.1 Limnoglobus sp. | reverse complement strand
GGTATTGTTACAACCGCCCCTTTTCGAGTGGCACGGGGGTCGATTCGATGAGTTTCTTAATGATGTCGTCGGGCGTGATGCCGTCAGCGTCGGCGTGGAACGTCGTCATGATCCGGTGACGCAGCACAGGGTACGCTACCGATTGAATATCGTCGGTCGTCACGTGAACGCGACCGTTCAGAATCGCGCGGGCCTTGCCGCCCATAATCAGAAACTGACACGCCCGCGGCCCCGCACCCCAACTCACGAGTTCGGGCACCCACTTCGGCGCGTCCTTCTCTTTCGGCCGCGTCGCACGTACCAAATCCGCCACGTACGCGAACACGTGATCCGCCACTATGACTTGCCGCACGACTTGCTGGAACTGCATGATTTGCTTCGCGTCGAGCATCTGCGTCAGTTCCGGCTTGTGCGTGCCGGTCGTCGCTTTCATGATCTGGATTTCTTCGGCACGGCTCGGGTAATCGACGCGGATGTTGAACATGAAGCGATCTTGTTGCGCCTCGGGCAACGGGTACGTGCCTTCTTGTTCGATCGGATTTTGCGTGGCTAACACGAAGAACGGCTCCGGCAGGCGATACGTTGTGCCGCCCGTCGTTACGTGATGTTCTTGCATCGCTTCCAGCAATGCCGCTTGCGTCTTCGGTGGCGTGCGGTTGATTTCGTCGGCCAGAATCATGTTCGCGAAGATCGGCCCCGGCAGAAACACGAACCGCCGTCGCCCCGTTTCCGGGTCGTCTTGCAGAATGTCCGTGCCGGTAATGTCCGACGGCATGAGGTCCGGCGTAAACTGCACCCGCTTGAACGACAGTTGCAGAATTCGCGCCACCGTGCTGACGAGCAACGTTTTCGCCAACCCCGGCACCCCGACAAGCAAGCAATGCCCGCGGCTAAACAACGCCATCAGTAGCTGTTCCACCACCGTTTTCTGCCCGATGATGACTTTGCCGATCTGGTCCGACATACGCTCGTAGGTCGCCGCCAGTTCGCGAATCATTTGGGCTTCGACGGGGCTGGCGGGTGAAGGGGGTGTTGCCATCGGCCAAACGCTCGCAGAAAGAGTCCAACGGGAATTTCGGTCAGTATACAGCCTGCTCAACCGAACGCGAGATCGAACGCTTCGCGGGCGGTCGATACGGGGTGAATTTCGAGTGCGGCCCGCACTTCGGGGGGCAGGTGTTTGATGATGTCGGCGTTGGCGGCGGGGATCACAACGTGCTTTCGGCCGGCGCGGGCGGCGGCGGCGAGTTTGTGTTGCAGCCCGCCGACAGGGCCGACTTCCCCGTGCAATGCGACTTCGCCTGAGAACGCGAAACCGGGCTTCACCGGCTTGTTGGCCAATGCGGAAACGATGCCGACCGCGAACGCCAGGCCCGCCGAGGGGCCATCTTTCGCTTCCGCGATTTTCACCAAGTGGACGGCCACCGTTTGCGATTTTAGACGTTGCTCAGAAATGTCGAACGAACGGAAATTCGCACGCACGAGGTTGTAAACGGCTCGCACCGAATCGCTGAGTGCCGAGCCGTGCAAGCCGGTGACTTCGACGCGGGCGGGGCCGTTCAGCGCGGAGACCTGAATCAAAATCACATCGCCGCCGAGTTCCTTTTCGCCATCGGTCAGCACGACCAAACCGGTCACGGCCCCGACGACGGCTTCCGTATTTAGTCGATCGATGACGATGGTCGTCGTCTTCGGCAGCAAGTCGCGGGCGGTGTGGACGAGTACACTTGCGGGGGCGATCAATCGCGGTTTGAACTCGCCGGGGGCCAACGCGCACAACTGCTGATGCACCCGCTGACGCAGTTCGCACGCGAACATCGTCACTTCGAGCAACTCCTCTTCGGAGATGTTGCCATCGGGGTAAATCAACTTCATCAGGCCCGAACCGATGCGCTCGATCGCGGTCTGATCGCGTCGCGTCATACCGGGGTGAACCGAGACGCCACGGATGCGATCCGCGAAGGAGTCTTCGCGCATTCGCACGAGCACTTCGCCGAAATAATCGGTGACGAACCCGACGCCGGTGGCAATCGACGACGGACTAATTTTCGGCACTTCCCAACCGGGAATGTAGCCGTGCATTCGGTCCTGGAACGCACTGTCGATCAGCTCTTTCGGCAACGGCTCCAAGAGGTTGGCGTAACGCGGGTGCGGCAGTTCGCCATCGACATCGATATTCCCCGTGAACACGAGGCTGGCGTCCGATGCGAAGCCGAGCGAACCGCGTGAGAACTGCCCACTTTCCATGAAATCCTTCAGCGTCGAAATCGTCTCGCTGTCGTCGCCGAATGTCGTGTGCGCGATCTCGTCGAACACGACGACTTTTCGCGTACCGAGGATGCCGACTTGCTTCGTGGCGAGGTTCACGAACAAGTTCGCGGGCGAGGTTTTGCCACCCGACACCGTGAACACGCGAGGCGACAAATTCCTTAGCAGGAAGGTCTTTCCCGTCTGGCGTGGCCCGAGTTCCATGATGTTGACGTTACGCTCGACGAGCGGCACCATGCGGGCGAATAGCAACATCCGCGTACGGCGTTCGGGGAAGGCGCTTGCGGCATAGCCGGCGCTTTGCAAGACGAGCGCCATCCATTCGTCGGTCGTGAAATTCGCACGGCTTTTGCGGAACGCATCGAGATCCGGCGGCCCGACTTGGAACGGCGTGAATGCGATCAATTCGTTCGGCGCATCGGCATGAGATTCCGGCGCATATCTGACCTTCGCGGTGCCCCAGAGGCCACCTAAAAGTAGGCCGGGGTTCTGTTCGGTGATCGTGGCAGGCACGCGCACTTTGTTATCGCCGAGCGCCGGTACCCGCGCCCAACGCTGCCCGCCGCGTAAGTCGATTCGCGCTTCGATAATATCGATCAGCGTGACTTCGCCCTTGCTCAGCAGCTTTTCCTTCACGAGTTCGCGCTGATCGAGGTCCGGCAACAGTTCGCGAATCTTCGCCTGTATATTCGCGAGATCCGCCTTCCACGTCTCCGCTTTGACGTACTTCGCAATTAGATACTCCGAGACGTATCGCGGCAATCTCTGTAGCGCCGACTGTTGCGTAAGCGATTTGATGACGACCTTCTCGCCGAGCGCCTCGTGGGTCTTTTTATCGAGTTCCGTCAGCGGATGTTCGTCGAACACAGACATTTCGCATTCCCTTGGGCGACCGAAAAACAAGCTACTTACTTTGTAGTGCAGATCGCAGAGTCGTCGGTATTAATCGGGCTATGACGGAATCACACCCGCGCGAGTTCGAGGATTCGATCTTCCGAAAGCTGTGCGGTGGGCATGAGGTTCCGCAGGACGTGAATCGGACTCACTCCGGATTCGCGGACGAGGTAGAACTCGCCGGCGGCTTGCCCGGCGAGCTTGTCGGCGGCATCGGGCTTTCGGTCGAGCATTGGCTTCAGTTTGGCGATCGCGGTCGGTTCCTTGACGCGGCCGATTAGCCATGTGAGTATCTGATCGCGGCTCTTGTAGTCCATGTCGCCGGGGCTTTGCGTGGCCAGGAAAATGCCGATGCCCGCAGACCGCGCTCGTTTCAGCAGCCCTTCCATCGGCGCTTTCGTCGCCGGTTTGCCAACGGCGGGAAGGTACTTGTCGGCTTCATCGAAGAAGAACACCGCTTGCAGTGTTGGCGATGGTGTCTTGGCTCGCCAGCGATCGAGGCAGAGCAGGAATTGCGACATCCAGAAATCGATCGCATGATCGCCGATGAACTGCGTGTTGATGATCGTCAACCGCGTACGGTTCTTCGCGTTCGTTCCGCGCCCGAGCAAGGCATCGATATCGAGTGCGTCGCCAACTTCGAGTAAACGCTTGTTTTGGTGGCCCATCGTCAGCAAATCGGTGCTGAGCTTTCGGAAGTGTTTGACATCGTAGCCTTCGGTTTGGCTCGTCAGCGAATCGTCGAGTTCGTTGATTAGTTGTTGAAGTCTCATCACTGTCACTGGTGTGTCACCGCGGCCGAGAATCTCGATGGCCTTGTGCAAAATCACGGACTTGGGGTCGGGCGCTCTCTGACTGTATCCCAACATTTGCGTCAGCCCGGCGGCGGCGCTTTGTGCCATTTGATCGGCATCGGCGGAGCTGAGTCCGGCCAAACTCGGGACGACGGAAATCCGCAGCGGGCGGCCTTTCTCGCTGCCCGGCGTGTAGATGATGGTTTCGACGCGGTCTTGAAATCGCTTGCGTGCGGCGGCCCGAACGGGATCCGTATCTTCGACATTCCACGCGGCCGGATCGGCGTAGCCGCAGAGATCGCCCTTGCGATCAATCAGTACCGCCGGGACGCCGTCCATCAGAAGCTGTTCGATAATCGTCAGCGCCGCCGTCGTTTTGCCGCTACCCGATCCGCCAAGAAACGCCGCATGTCGGCAGAAGTCGAGGGTCGCCACATCCACGGCGGCCGGCGTCATCGTGCGCGTCCGACCCAAATGGATTGTGCCTTTCGACGCAGGCGGTTTCACGGGAATTGGCACGACCGGCGTGACGGCAACAACAGGTGGTGGCGGTGGTTTGGGCGCAACCACAACGGTGGGCACATCGAACGTGCGGGTGTCGAGCGAGAGGATGTTCCGAATCGCGGTGACGCCTGACAGCGGCTTGTCATCGCGCTGCCAATCGGCGAAGCTCGCGTCTTTGCCATGCTGCGTGTGGAACGCACGAAACGCCGCCAACGCCCGCCAATCCGCATCCGCAACCACGACGCGCTTGCCCTTGCCAACCGGCGCAACGAACTTCGCGATTTCTTTGGTTATGACTAGATTCGGCTTTTCGGGGAAGTCGGTCGAGCGGACAAAAATGATAGGAAGGTCGTCGGCTTTCAACGCCGCTTTTCGGATTTGATTGGTCAAGCCGCCGCCCTGCGTGCCAGAATTGCAAACCGCCACGAGCAATTTATCGCTGGTCTTCCCCGCACCGATCACGTCCACATCAACGAACCGATCATCTCGATTCGCGGTGAATGTGTGCCCGATGGGAATCTCAGCGGAAACCGAGCGGACAGCGAATGCCAGTAACTCGGCCAGTTGTGGCTCGTCGTCCAGAACAGAAACTTTGCAAGTGGCGAGATGGTCGTTCCAGCGCTGCGGCCACGCTGTTGCGACAGGTTGTGTTGTAATGTGCGTTGTGTTCCACTGTGGCTTCACCCAGTTCCCGGACAGGATGCACGCCTCTCGATGTTTGCGTAAGTTGTCGAGAATGTCTCGGGAGCGGAACCCGGCGAGGCCGTCGATGTCCGCTTTTGCGAACGGGGCAATCGGGTTACTCGCGTCGGGTTCGGTACCTGCGGCGTGGAAGATCGCTTCCAATCGCAGCGCGAGCATTGCTTCAATTTGATCCGCTGTTGGGAACGCTCCGAGGAGGATAGAGTCAGGGTCGTTGAGGAGTCGATCTAACTTCGTACCCGGAATTCGCTGCTTAATTTCGTTGAACAGTGTATGTATGCAGCCGATGACAACGACCGCATTTGGCACCGAATCGGCGATTTCCACGAGCGTATTGATAGCCGTGCGTAAGGCGGCACTGGAATCGTCTTTGTTCGATTGCCTGTCGTATGCCGATTCCATTTCGTCGACGAGAAGCACGAATGCAGACCCACCGACCGAGTGCATCAATTGTCCAAGCGTGTGGATTGTTTTCGCGGGCATTTCCGGTTGCGGTCGGGGTACCAAGTCGCCGAGCAATTCGCGATCGCGGCGCGACAAATCTTCGCAGCGCAACCACTGAATCACAACGGCATGAATGCGCGCGTCGTTCGCCAACGTGAACAGAATTGCGCGGATCACGTTGATATCGATGCCCTGAAATCGCGGCACTTGCACCGCCAGATACGCCAGCCGGTGAACGAGCGTTTCCACTTCCGCAGGTTCGAGCAAGTCATCGCACAACTTTTGCCGCTCTTCGACCGAAATGACATCGATCGCGTCGAGAACGCCCCGCGCTAATCGCTTCAGCCCCGTTTCGGAATGACCATGTTTGTAAGGCCGTTCGAGCGAATCGAGCAATTTCGAGAGGACGTATCGGGCGTAGTGATCGGTTTCCGTTGCGAGTTGCAGGTAGCCGCAATAGCCGTCGCCATCGGCGTGGGTGGCGGCCCAAAATGCCCGCATCAGGTGCGTTTTGCCACTCCCGCCTTCGCCGAGTAACAAAAGGATTTTGCCACTTTTCGGCGGCTCCGTCGATGAGGCACGGTCGAGCAATTTCGCAAACGCATCGCGGGCATCCGCGTGAATCAACGCGACATCGAATGGATCGGGCGTGGAAATCTGATTTCCGTGAACGATGCCACTAAACACTTCCGGACCGGTTGGGGCAAAGTAGGCCGCGATGCGAGAATCGACAGGCATCATACGCCCTTCCGAATCAGGATAAAATGGAAGACGGAGTTCAAATACGACGTTTCCGATTCACGAACGTCTTCAGGCTTCATTGCCTGAACGAGGTCCGCGCGGCTCAGCGTGAGCAAACGTGCCCGATTCGCTGCGAGCAATTTCGTTTTGAATCCGGCGAGATCGAGCGACGGAAACTCAGGCTGCATGTGTCGCCATACGTGCGAGATAAAGACAAAATCTTCTCCCGACCAGCCCGTTGGGCAGGTTCGTGCGGCGGCGGTCACGCGCTCTGCGAACGCTTCCAACTCGGGCTTTGGCTCGTCTTTTAGCGTGCCGTTTACGACTAACGCGCGGAAGCCTTCGATACCGCTTTTGGTGGAGCCGAGCAACAGTCGCGGCGCGACTTTGTTGAGCTCTTTCAAGGGCAAGGCTGGCTCCGCGCTGACTTCGCGGCTGATCGCCATGGCGGCCAGTTCTTTGAGCGTCGTTAGTGTCGGGTAGCCGATGAGCCGACAGACGAGCGATTCGAGCACGCCGGTCAGGTTCGTGTCGGCGGATACGGGCAAGTCGTATTTCTGCCTCAACAGTCGGGCGGCGAGTTTATCGGTACTGCTGAGGCGTGCGACTTCGGCTTCGGACCACGGCGTCAGGCCGAGCGTTTTGGGGATCAAAAACTTCGCGCGGATCGTCGCCCAGTTACATTTCGGCGGGAGTTGCGCGATGCCGAGGTACGCCAACCCACGGACTTTCCCGGCATCGGTAATGAGTTGCCCCTTCGCGGGCAGGAACCCGGACGACCGCAGTTCCATCATCACGGCCGCCACGCGATCCTTCGTGAGTCCGCCTAGAAACAGCGGCGAGAGATCTTTGTGGATCACCCCTAGTGCTGGCGGTTTCTTCCCCGGAATCAGCAGCCGGGCGAGCATCATATCGACGAGCGGGTGGGCGGTGTCAGACAAGGGCGGGCACCTCAGGATGGGCGTGGTGGCCGCCGAATCGCAACGGCCTTTGTTATGGTATCGAGGATGTTTTCCAGATCGACCACAATATCTTCTGCTAAAAATCGCAGCACCCAGTAGCCGTGCTGCTGATAGGCGTGGTCTTTGCGGCGATCGCGGCGATACTGTTCGGGGTTCAAATGGAAGTA
>JANXNT010000867.1 GCA_025353985.1 Limnoglobus sp. | reverse complement strand
CACGCCGCCCGCAGCAGATGCGGATGCCGCCACGACGGGAGTCACCGAATGATCCTTCCCGCAAAATCGCAAGTGCAGCGCGATGGTTACGTCCTGATCGCGGTACTGCTCGTCATCGTCGTGCTGTCGCTTTCCGCGTATCAGTTTGCCGATTCGATGTCGGCGGAGTACCGGGTCGCGTATCGCTCGATGGAAGCGGCCCAGGCGAAAGCCCACGCGATTTCCGGCGTACATTACGCCGCTGCGGCGCTCGCCGATCCCGATACGGTGGCGAACGTGCTTGGGGGCAACCCTTACGACTGCGAGCAAGCGTTCTCGAACGTCTCGATTGGTGCCACCGATGGCGCGCGAAAGGGCGGGCGGTTCGCGTTGCTCAACATCACCGACAACGGCGATGCCAGCACCGAGAAGTTCACGCGGAAGTACGGCGTGACCGATGAAGGCGGCAAAATCAACCTGAACGCGATGATGCGAATCGATTCTTCCGGTGAGTCGCTGCACGCGATGCTGGTACTTCTGCCGAACATGACGGAAGAACTCGCCGACGCGATTGTCGACTGGTTAGATGATGATGAGGACCAACGCGCGAGCGGTGCCGAGGCGGGTGCATACACCGAGTACAAACCGAAGAACGGCCCGCTGAGCACGATCGACGAACTGCTGCTCGTACGCGGAGTGACACCCGAACTGCTCTACGGCAACGACCGCAACCGCAACGGCATTCAGGATCCCGGCGAGAGCAACGGTGGGGACTTTTCGCGTGGCTGGTCGGATTACCTCACAGTTTACGGTCGCGAGCTGAACGTCGATTCGACGGGGGCCCCGAGGTATTACGTGAACGGCACGACCCTGACGGAAGTGAACCAGAAGATCGCGGAGGCGGCCGGGCAGGCGCTCGCCGATTACGCGATTGCGTACCGGTTGTACACCGTTTCCAGCACGCTCATCCCGATGCCGAGCCGAACGGTGAAGGGCGGGCCGTCCGAACTGAACGCCGCCGTGCAACAGTCGATGAAGTCGAGTGGCAAAGCGAAACGAACAATCGCGAACTCGCTATTAACCCTAGTGAATACGCGAGTGACGCTACCGCGTGCCCCTGGTGCGATGCCCGATGCACCGAGTGTCATCGTCGAATCGCCGCTCAATTCCCCGGAGTATCTGAAGACGATCCTGCCGATGTTGCTCGACAAGTTGACGTGCAAGAACGGCTATGAATTCAACCCGCGTATCAACGTGAACACCTGCCCGCAACCGCTGCTCGCGGTGCTGCCCGGCGTCACGGCAGAAGACGCCGCCGCCGCTGTGGCCGCACGGGTGAATCTGTCGCCGGGCACCGCCGAATACGCCACCGGTTCGTGGCTCGTTACGCAGGCGGGAATGCGGCCCGATATTTTCCGCCAGATCGAACGATACATCACGGGGTACACGCAAACGTACCGCGTACAATCGATCGGCTACTTCGGCCGTGGCGGGCCGGTCGCTCGCGTCGAAGCGGTCATCGACATCAACGGCGGCAAACCGCGGATCGTGTACTTCCGCGACCTGACCGAACTCGGCCTCGGGTTTGCGCCACCGAGACAATAACACCAGGAGTCACCGCGTTGGCCCGTTACCTGTCGGTTGATGCCGATGTTCATGGCCTGTTCGTCGTCGTTGGCAATTTGACGCGCGGCCAGTTCGCCATCGAACGCACGCTAAGTGCCATCGACGGCGCGAAGGCGCTTTCGCCATCGACGGCGGTCGAACTCGGCGGCAAACTCAAGCAACTCCTGAAAGACGCCGGCATCGCCCCTGCGCCGGTGTTGCTCACCATCGGCCGCGATCGCGTCGTCTTGAAAGAGATCAAACACCCGCCGTCGCCACCACAAGATGAAGCCGCAATCGTTCGCTTTCAAGCACTCAAAGAACTCACCGACGCACCCGAAGAAGTCGTTCTCGATTACTCGCCGATAAACTTCGGCAACGC
>JANXNT010000802.1 GCA_025353985.1 Limnoglobus sp. | reverse complement strand
GAGGAGTTTTCGCACGATCGCATCGTAAGCCGGCGTCACTTCGGGGTTGATCTCGCTCGGCAGTCGCGGCCCGTCTTCGCGCTCCGCGATCGCGTTTTCCAGGTCGGCTGGCACGTGCCGCACCTTCGCGAACGGCAGCTGGCACGTCAATAATTCGAAGAACATAACGCCGAGCGCGTATAGGTCGGTCCGCTCGTCGACGATCTGTTCGGTGGTGCCCAAGTATTCGCGAATCGATTCGGGGGCCATGTACGGCCAGGTGCCACCGATCTTGTCGCGGGTCTTGTTTTTGCAGTCGTACGACAAGTTAAAGTCGAGCAACATCGGCTGGCCGTCATCGCTGAACAACACGTTCTGCGGCTTCAAATCGAGGTGCAAAATCCCGTGCGCGTGGGCATGCGAAAGCCCGTCGGCCACGGCGCGAACGATCTCGATCACCGCGGCGGGGTAGCTCATCCGCGACAAAATCGCCCGGAACGGGTGCGACGCATCGAACACTTTCGCTTCCGCCGGCGTCGTCGGGGGCGTCGGTTTCACGATCGTTCCGGTGACATCGGTCGTATCTTGTGGAACCGATATCGGCGACCGCATCGTCGACAGTTGTGCGGCCGTCGTGCGAAAGACTTCGCCCCCGATCTTCGGGAAACCGGTCTGCGTGCGGACGTACTCGATCACATCCGAAAGCGTCTGCTCGCCGAGATACGGCATCTGCACCACGTGGTGCGGCGCGCAATAAAAGGCGTTGTGAATCGGCACGATGTTCGTGTGCTGCAACTGCGCGAGCCGTTGCGATTCGCCGTTCGCTTTACTCGTCAGCTTCAGGACGACCGAACGCCCGGCAAGCTTGCGTTCGCTCGCCAAATAGACTAGCCCGAAAGCCCCTTTGCCGAGATGCCGTTGCAACTCGAAGCCGTGATAAAAGTCGCCGGGGTTCGGAAATGGCGTGGCGTCCGCGAGTTCGACATCGGCGGAAACGTGCGATACCTGCGCGATGCGCGTGAACGCCGAATGCAGCGGCGCGGGCGTCATCGTGAGGTCGATCGCGTTGCTGAAAGCGGGCACCACACTCGTTTGCACGTCGATCGATTGCGGTTCGGCTCTCAGTTCCGGGAATGCGGTTTGATACTCTTTGAACGAAACCACCCGACCGGCCTGCCGTTGATTTTCGATGTCGCACCTGACGAGTTCGCGCAATACGGAAAGGTAATCCGTATCGCTGCGGGATGGAAGAAAATCGGCGAGGGCACGGGGGCCACGCTCGCGAGATGTTTGGAACGAAACGACGCGCGGGTCAATGCCGCTTGCCGTCGGAAGATGCCGTGTTTGCTGCATGGCCGTTCTCGAAGTTGACCGCAAGTCTGCAGGTGGGCGTGCTGACATCGCGCATTGCGAGGTCGAGCGAGCCGCGACGCTTTTGGGGGTAGCGTCGCGAATTATGCGAGGACGGCTATCATTATGATGTGTGCGCGTTAGACCCGTTGCAACGATTGCGCAAAATTATCTGGCAGTTAGTTTCTGCCTTCACGACAGAATTCCGTTTCTGCAATTACGAAGTATTTGCGGAGGCGAAAAATTGT
>JANXNT010000777.1 GCA_025353985.1 Limnoglobus sp. | reverse complement strand
ATATGCTTGCGCCAACGCCCCATCCCCTTGAGCGGGCCGACGACCATCACCGCACCGTTGTAAACGCTGAGTTTGGGGTTCGGAATCAGCAACTGTTCGTCGAACGAATACTGGCTGCCGATGCCATCACATTCAAGGCACATCCCCATCGGACTGTTGAACGAAAACAGTTGCGGGGAAGGGGGGCTATAGCTGCGATTGCAATAAGTACAGGCGTAATGGGCGGAGAGCAGAATCTCTTCGCTCGGGGTTTCTTCGGCCTCGTCTTTGTTCGTGGGGCGTGCATCGGGTTCCACCGCCACGATCACCGAACCATCGGCGAGGTTCAGCGCCTGTTCGACGGCTTCCCCGAGGCGGGTACGAACTTTCGGTTCGACCTTGAGCCGATCGATGACAACTTCGATGTTGTGCTTGATCCGCTTGTCGAGTTTCAAATCGTCGGTGAGGCGAACGACTTTGCCATCGACCCTGGCCCGCACGTAGCCACGTTTCAGCATGTCGGCGAAGAAGTCTTTGAACTCGCCCTTCTGCCCGCGCACGACCGGCGCGAGCAACAAGAATCGCGTGCCTTCGGGTAGTGCGAGGATGCGCCCGAGAATCTGCTCGCGGGTTTGCGCGGTGATCGGCCGTTCGCAAGTTGGGCAATATCCTTGCCCGAGGCGTGCATACAACACACGCAGGTAATCGCTGATTTCCGTAATCGTGCCGACGGTCGAACGCGGATTGCGACCGGCGGATTTTTGCTGAATGCTGATCGCCGGGGACAATCCGCCGACGAAATCGACATCGGGTTTCGGTAACTGGCCGAGGAACTGCCGGGCGTAACTCGACAGCGATTCGACGTAGCGCCGTTGGCCCTCAGCATACAACGTGTCGAACGCCAGCGAGCTTTTGCCCGATCCGCTGACGCCGGTAAAGACCACCAGCGAGTTGCGGGGAAGTTCGAGGTTGATGTTTTGGAGGTTGTGTTCGCGCGCCCCGCGAACGATGATATTCTGGTTATCCATAACGGCGGGTATTGCTCGCAGTCGCACGACGGTAGTAGGGTACGTCTGATTAGTATAGCCGGTTCGATATCCCTGCCAGGAGGGAACTTCGCACGTTCGGAAAATCCGGGCGGATGCCGAGATGCGCCGCACTATGCTATGCCAATAGGTGTTGGAATCGCTGAAATTCGACCGAAGCCGGGAACTAAACGTTCGCTGGCCATCTCTATGCGTGTAGGGTGCCGTGAACATCGATGACCGTAAACTCATCGACGAGTGTCTCAACGGCCAACCGAACTCGTTCGGCGCGTTGGTGTTACGCTATCAGGATCGCCTGTTTCGGGCACTCGTTTGTATCGTCAACGACCCCGAAGATGCCTACGATGCGGCACAAGATGCCTTCCTGAATGCGTATCTTTCGTTGCACTCGTTTAAAGGCGATTCGGAGTTTTACACCT
>JANXNT010000763.1 GCA_025353985.1 Limnoglobus sp. | reverse complement strand
GGAGGTCGTCATTGGCTGATGCGACGCTCTGCACGTTCCGTTCGTCCGACGGGTACGTTTGGTACTACCGGCGTTACCTTCCCGTCGGTCGGCCGATTGGGCGAATCGTGTTTCTGCACGGCATCCGCAGTCACGGTGGCTGGTATACGCGGTCGTGTGCAAAGTTTGCGGCAGCGGGTTTTGAAGTCTATTTCCTTGAACGGCGCGGTTGTGGACTGAACACGTCGCGACGCGGCGATTCGCCGAATTTTCGCCGATTGTTCGACGATGTCAGCGAGTTTCTGTTGAATTTGCGGCAAGAGAAAGCGTGGCTGCCGATCCATCTGGCGGGCATATCGTGGGGTGGCAAACTCGCGGCGGGGTTGCCGTACCGCAAACCGGGGCTGATCGATTCGCTCGTGATGCTCTGCCCTGGGTTGTGCCCGAAAATTGCCGCGCCGTTCCTGCAACGGGTGGCGGTCACGCGGGCGCGGCTCCGCGACCCGACGAAGCTGTTCCCGATCCCGCTGAACGACCCGGACTACTTCACGTCGTCGCCCGAATGGCAGACGTTCGTTGAAACGGATCGCTTCGGCTTGCGGCAGGCCACCGCACGATTTTTGTTCTCGAGCGTGTCGTTAGACCTGTATTTGAAGCGTGCGATCAAGCGAGTGACTGTGCCGACGCTGTTGCTGCTTGCGGGGCAAGATCGCGTGATCGACAACGTGCGAACGCGGAAGCTGTTCCTAAACTTCGCTGCAAAATCGCGGACGATCATCGACTACCCCGATTCGCACCACACGCTGGAATTCGAACCCGATGGCCACCCGTTCGTCGATGACGTGGTGCGGTGGTTGTCTCATTCCCGATAATTGAGGAGCATTCGTGCTGAAAAATCAGGAGCCGTATCTGGCGATTCAAGTCGTGATGATGCCGAAGGACACGAACCCGTTCGGGACGATCTTTGGCGGCGTCATTCTCAGCCATATTGACATGGCGGGGTCGATTGCCGCACGGCGGGAAATCGAACTGCGTGGCGGGGTAAAGGGTGCACAGTTTGTGACGGTGGCGATCAATCGCGTCGAGTTCAAGAAGCCGGTGCTAATTGGCGATGTGGTCAAATTCCTTGCGACGGTCGTACGCATCGGGCGGACTTCGATTACGATGCGAATCGATGTGATTGCGGAACGGGGTTCGGACACGATTTCTGTGACGGATGCGGAAGTTGTCTACGTGGGAGTGCGTCCCGTCGGTGAGGATCGGCAACCCGTACCGCTTCTGCCGCAGACATCGGCGTGAAGTCGGCGAAATCGCGATTCCACCCCGTTTGTTCGTGAAGGCGGGAAGTATACAACCGAATTGCTAGGATAGAATCGAACGAACCTGCGTACTGCTGAGGCCGAGATGGGTTACTCCGAGAATCACCTTTACTTCGACGACATGCACGTCGGTCAAGAATGGGAATCCGGCGGCCGCACAGTTACAGAAACGGACATCGTGAACTTCGCGGGGTTCAGTGGCGACTTCAACCCGATTCACATCGATCACGAATTCGCGGCCAGTACGCCGTTCCGAAGGCCGATTGCTCACGGTATCGGCGTGTTTTGTATTGCCAGTGGGCTTAGCGTTCTATCGCCACCTGTGCGGACGATTGCACTTCTCGGCGTGCGAAGTTGGCAGTTCATCCTTCCCGTGTTCCCCGGCGATACGGTTCATACCCGTACTAAAGTCGTTGAAAAGACTCTTCGTGGCCGCGGCAAACGTGGCGAGATCGTCTGGCATCGTTGGATCATCAACCAAGACGGCAAAATCGTTCAAGAAGGCGAAGTCATCACGCTCGTCGAATGTCGCCCTCTCCCCCGCCCACTCGCTTCTCCCGAAGTTCTGGCCATCACAAACGTGCTCTCCGAAGCCACGGGACCGATTTAGCGTCGACGTAAGTCACCATTGCAAAGTCTCAAAAACCGTGTTTTTCGGGTGTTTTTTCGTCTCAAAATGCCTCTTTTTGATCGCAAATCGCTTATCGGTTTCGCGTGTTTTTGCCCTATCCTTTGATCCTGTCAGTGTTTACATCGGCGTTCCTTCGATAGGCACTCAGCGCGAGTAGCGCCTTTTTTGGGTCACTATGCGCCTTTTCTGTGTCATTGCGCGACCTTTCTATGTCACGGCGCGCCTTTTCTGTGTCATTTCGGCGCACTTCTGAGTACGTCCGTGCACACAGCCGAATTCCGACTTACGTCATTTCGTCGCAAACTTCTTGACTCGGCGATTTCGTGTGGATGCCGTGAAATCGCAAACAATAATCGGTTGAGTATCGACGTGCATTTGCGTATCGTAAACATGCGGATGCCCACTTTCGATGCCTCTCCCATCTACGAGGTTCACCATGCGTCACTCTCTCCCGCGAACACGGTTCCAGAAACGCAAACTGTTTCTTGGGGTCGAACTTCTCGAAAGTCGCGACGTACCGGCGACATTCACGGTCACTACCCTCGCCGATGCTGGAGCCGGCAGCCTGCGGGATGCGATCGACCAGGCGAACACTGTCAACGACGCCGACACCATCGTATTCGGCGGTGCCGCGGTCGGCGGCACTATCGGCCTCTCGACCTTCATCAACTTCGCGACCGGCACCGCGACCGTGCCCCAGCCGACCGGGCCAACCGCGCTGCTTGTGAGAAGCCCGGTCACGATCCAGGGGACGGGCGAGACAATCACTCGGATGGGGGCCACGACCTTCCGGTTGTTCCAGGTGACGGCCGCCGGGAACTTGTCGCTACGAAACCTAACGCTGAGCAAAGGGCTGGCTCAAGGCGGGGCGGGTGGAGACGGCATCAATGGCGGGGGCGGGGCGGCCGGTCTCGGCGGGGCGATTTACAATCAGGGGAAGCTGACGATTACGGGCAGCACCCTTACTGCGAACCAAGCCATCGGCGGCAGTGGCAGCGGAAGCAGTGGCAGCAACGCTGGCGGCGGTGGCCTTGGCGGCCCTGGCAGCAGTGCCGTCAACGGTAACGGCGGGTTGCCCAACGTTGGGGCCGGC
>JANXNT010000747.1 GCA_025353985.1 Limnoglobus sp. | reverse complement strand
CAGCCACAGGGGGAGGCGAATTCAAAACCCATTCCGTGATTATCAACTCGCTTTTGCCATCAGAAACGGATGATGAGCATGGACCCGGCGACGACGACCCACCGGCGTAAATCGCAGCGTCGTTCCTTGCCCTTCAAGTTCCCGTCGTTGGCGGCGAATAGAATGCTAGAAGGGCGGAATTTCTCGCCCTCGACGACACGAAGGGGAGATGGACAATGGAAATTACGACGAATGTGACACCGGCTCCGATACAGCCGATCGTCGACACAACGGTGTATCACCCTTTCGGTCTGCCGCTCGGTACGGTTCGCGGGCTGTTTTCGTTGGTGATTTGTGCGTTCTTCTGGATCGCACTGCTCTGGCCCGGCGAGCAGCATTTGAAGGTGGTGCTCGCGCACTTCTTCCTACTCGGCATGGTGCTCATGGCGTTCGCAAGCCACCCGAGTGTCAACGACCGCGAGACGGCACCATTCCTACCCTGGTTGTTCCGCACGCTGTTCGTCGGCATCAGCGCGATCGTCGTGGCCTATGCTTGGTACAAAGATGTCGCCGTGCTGCAACAACGCCTGACGCCGGACCTCAACGAAGTCAAAGATTGGTGGATACCGTTTTTGGGGACCACCGGTATTGGCTTCGGGCTAGGCTTGCTGGTGCGGTTTGTGCTCGGCCGCAATAATCACATCTTCCAAACGCTGCGCGCGTGGCTCTCCGTCGTCGGAATGCTGATGCTCATCGTTGAGATTGTGATCTTTCTTTCGGTGACCGGTTCCGAAAGCACGCCCGTCGATTTCATCCACTATTGGCAGTGCGTCGAACTCGCCATCGTCTCCGCGTACTTCGGAACTCGTGCATAAAGAAACCGAATCCACCACGAAACAGACGAAATACACGAAAATGAAATCGTTCACGGAGTACCGCTGATTGGCTACTCTGTGAACGATTATTTTCTGCTGCTGTTTTGAATTCATCAACCAGATTTTGCGCTTTGCTGATACCATTCGAGCGTTCGACGCAATCCTTCGTGGAACGTCACACTTGGGCTATAGCTGAGCCCTTCGCGGATTCTGGCGATTTTCGCGCGGGAAAAGCGCACATCGCCCAACCGGGCGGGGGCGAACGTTGGCTTCACGTTTGTGCCAAGTAGCGTGTTCAAAGAGTCGATTAAGTCGAGCACAGAGATACTTCCGCCCACGCCGACGTTGAAGACCTTGCCGGAGACACCGGGTGCATCGCCCGCTTTCACGACGGCTTGTACGGCATCGACCACATAGGTGAAGTCACGCGATTGACCGCCATCGCCGTGAACGATCGGCACGCGGCCGGATGTCATCAGGCCCACGAAAATCGCGATCACGCCCGAGTAGGGGCTATCCGCCCGTTGGCGTGGCCCAAAGATATTGAAGAAGCGTAGGCGTACGGTTTCGATGCCATACGTGGCCGCAAACGCTTGCAGGTAAAGTTCGCCCGTGAGTTTTGCCGCGGCGTACGGCGACAATGCGCAAAGTGGCGTGTCTTCATCTTGGCCATCAGGGTCCGATGCGGAGCCGTAGGCGCTCGAACTGGCGGCATAAACGATGCGGCGCACGCCGGCTTTCCGCGCGGCCACCAGCACGTTCAGCGTGCCCGTTGCACAGACTGCATGGCAACCGAGCGGGTCTTCGATGCTCTTCGCGACCGATGCCATCGCACCGAGATGGTAAACGACACTCGCACCCGCTAACGCCCGTTCGACATCTTGGAGTTCGGTCAACGAACCACGAACGATCTCGGGCTGCGGCGACAGATGCGCAAGGTTGTGTGCCAAACCTGTGTCGAAGTTATCCAACACGCGAACGTGTCGCCCCATTCGCGTCAGTTCTTCGACGACATGCGAACCGATAAAGCCAGCGCCGCCTGTGACGACATACAAATCGGACATCGACAATACCCTCGATAAACAGAGAAATCTCCCGCTCGTAGCAACTTAGCACCGTAACAGTGCCGTTGCGACGAGGAGAGAGATTTCCGCTCAATGTAGCAGGCACATTCCATGTGCCGTTCGGTGTCGCGCGTCTCAGACAGCAGATGGAATGTGCCCACCACGAGGGCGTTATTTCACTTGAACGATCGGCAATGCTGGAATCGTCAGCGTGCTGGGGGCAACGATCTTGTTGCCGTTCGGCACAACGGGGATGCTGATCGGCATCGTCGGTTTCAGCACGGGAATCGTGACCGGATCGACTTTCGGAATCAAGATCGCGGGCGGCAGAGCGAGCTGCGAGTTCTTCTCGGTCGTCTTTTTGTCGTCCTTCTTCTCGCCGTTGCCGTTCTTGTCGTCGGGCTTCTTTTCGTCCTTCTTGTCGTCTTTTTTGTCGGCATCGGCTGGCGCAGGAGCCTCTTCGGGTGTAACAATCGTTACCCGCGTTGGGGCGGCTTCTTGCGGTTCGTTACACGCATCGGCCCAAGATCGCCACTGCGTTTTATGGAACCCGAAGCACGGTCCGCACGGCGAGATCGTCGGCCCGCTGAACTGCTTGATGTAGCGGTTCTCGAGTACGGGATAGATTTTCGGCGGCACAGACTTTGTCTTGTGCCCGAACAGCGTGGGGATTTCGTCTGCAACGGCAGGAGTCGAACTCGCAGCCATTACCGCGAGTGTCGCAAGGGCCACGCGATGAAGAGTCAACATCGGACGCATTGGGGAATCCTTTCCAAAGTAAAGTGCAGAGTGTGTTTGTTACCGTCGACGACCGCCACCACCGCCCGCGTTGCCGAAGTTCTGACGGGGGCCTTGGCCGATGTTGCCACCGCCGATGCCGTTCATCCCCATGCCGCTACGACCGCCGGATGAACCGAAGCCGCCGCCCGACCGATTGCCGCCGCTACCGCCTCCGCCCGCAGAGAAGTTGTTGAAGTAGTGCGAATAGAAGCCGAACGACGCACCGTTACCGGTGATCGGGCCAACGGTGTTATCTCCGTTGCCGTTACTGAGACCTTGAATCGACTGATTTTGCGTCGAAAGCTGCTGTTGAAGCATTCCCGATTGCTGTTGGAGTTGCTGTTGCGGGCGGATGATGCCGTAGTAATTCGTGACGGCGTTACCGCCACCGTTATTATTGCGAAGCAGGTTTAGGTAAGGGCTAAAACTCGGCGAACGTGTCGGGCCAACGCCGGGTTGTGGCTGTGCGTTAGCGATTTGGACCGATGACAAGCTGAGAAACGCCACGATCGCGATTGAGGGTATTCCGAATTGTCGCATAATTGTGCTCCTTCGAGTTCGATGCGCCGATGTTGCGTCACAATCTTTAGGCTAACGCAAACATCGTGCCCGTCAACTGGGCCATTCCTGGCCGTGTGCCTGCGACTAACGAAACAATCGACGGCGGGCAACCCCGTGATGGAGTCGCCCGCCGTCGATATTGCCGCAAACTCGTTGTTGCGGAGGTTATCTTCGTTACTACCGTCAGACTATCGTCCGGTTCCGGTGCCGGTGCCGAAGTTCTGGCCGTTCACCGTCTGGATGGTCGAGGCTCCGAGGAGCGTGAACCCGAAGGCTCGTTCGGCGGGTGCTAACACGCGTCCGAAGTAGGTGTCGAACTTCGTGAGCGGTTGCGACATCACGAACACGCGGTCGCCGGGGAGTACCTGATAGTTCGTTCGCGTTTGGCCGCGGCGAGTAATGCCTTTCCAATCGACGGGCAGAATCTGATCTTGCGTCCCGGCGGGTGCGGGGCGAGCGATCCAGATCTTCTTCGACGAGACGGCCGACAGGCCGCCGATCTGGGCGATCGCATCGAGTACCATCTCGTTTCCGGTGCAGGGCAACCGCGCCACTTGCTCGCCACTACCGGCGAAGTCCGTGATGACGTAGTACCACTTGCTGTTGAACGCGAAGACATCGATGCTGATTTCGGGCTTGAAGAGATACCGCGACAGGTGCTGTTCGATCGCCGCTTTCGCTTGGTTGAGGCTCATGCCAGCCACGTAAACGCTGCCATAAATGCCCATACCCACGGTACCATCGGGCCGCACGAGGTGCTGACCGGAGATCTGCTGGCCGCCACGCGACTGCGCGAGCGAGACGGAAACCGAGATGTCCTTGACCAACTTCAGCAAGTGAGTTGTCAGCCGTTTTTCAATTTCCGGTGTCGTTAAGTCGACTACCTTAAACGTGCCACCGTAGGCGATTCCTAAATTGACCGTGCCATCGGGTTCGACCGGGTACAGTCCTTTTATAGGATCGTCTGGCAAGGCGTTTGGGCTATTCAAGAACAAGACATCCAACGGCTGCACGCGATAGGGCGGCAACGGAATGACGCGGATGGCGTCGATCAAAAGGATATCTGGCGACTCGACGGTATACGTTGGGAGCGAAACCTTGTTCAGTTCCTTGGGCAACTGAAGATCGGGAATCGGCTCGACGTAGGTTTGACCCGAATGGCATCCGACGCCGGCCAACCCAATGGCGACCCCGAGAGCGGCGAACAACAACCGAGTCGCGATGCGGGCGCGGAACATCCCAGTTCCTCCTAAACCGTGACGAGAGCGAGAAAATTGGCCAGGTTCTGCCGCAGCGATGCCGCCTCGACGCCATTGAACCCAACTAGCCTATTCCATCGTCATTTCCGGCCAACCGATACAATGAAACTTCTCAACTCTGTCAGTACCACCGGAATTAACTAAAATACTGCCACGACCGATTCGGTAGGAAATACATGACGATCCGAATAATGGGCTATAGTTCGTAAACTATGCCTAACGAGCGCACCCGTTTACAACTGTTTCGTAAAGTTGACAAATTGGGTTAAAGTCAAAGTGCCAGTGTGAAAACGCGGGCCGTGGTAAAAACTTTCTGAGAATCGTTTACCACAGGCGATACGGTGAACTAGATTTTCGCTTCGGGGCAACGACGGTGGTTTTCGCCGGCTTTGCTCGTATCGTTTCGTGCGGCATAGAAGATGCGGTAACGGAATTATCTGCAATGTCGTTACGACCGATTCACTCGAATGGTTCGTCGACTTTGGTGGATACCCGCTACCCGTTACGGAATGTTTGGAACCCTCGTACGGTCTGCTGGGAGTTTACAGAATGCGCCGTCCTCAAGAATACGACATGAACTCAGGTAACCCGCTCGCACCGTACGCCCCACCGGTTTACAACGTACCGACTGGCCCCTACAGTGCTCCGTCTTTAGGCACGGCGATCCCGCCACCTGCGCGGACGGTCCCCACGCTCATGGGTTTGCTCAACGCGCTCAAGCGGCGTTGGGTGCTCGCGAGTTTCCTCGGGTTGCTCGTCGCACTCGCGGCCGCGGCAGCACTTTGGATCTCGTCGCCGACCGGCAAGCACCAAGTGAAAGCCGTCGTCGAGATTCTGCCGTTGCGCTCCGGTGCAAACAACGGGCAGAGCAGTTATGAGGAAAACTTCGACAACTTCAAGAAGAACCAAGAGCAGATCGTCGTCACGCGAATGATTATTAAACGGGTCGTTGCGAATCCGGATGTGGCCAACTTTCCAATGATCGCGCAAGCCGAAGATCCCGTGAAATCGATTCAGGATTTGATCGTGTTGCGTTGGCCGACGCCAGACTTAATGTCGATTGGCATGAACGGCGATAACCCCGATCAACTCAAGATTATCTTGGAGTCGCTGGTCAAAGAGTACAGGAATGAATCGATGTCTGGTCTTCAGCAAGGTCGCAAAGACAAGCTCGACGAACTGAAATCGATGAAAGAGCTTTTGCGGAAGCAAATCGAAACGGACGAGGGCATCCTCGACACGCAAAGCCAGAACGGTGTGCCGACGGACCTCCCGTCGATCGGGCCGCTCATGTCGCTTTTGACGACGCGCGTCGGTGCCCTCCATGCCGAGATCAGTGCGATCGAAAATAAAGTCAACGAATACAAGAGCCGGATTCGATCCGCAACCGATGCGATTGAGAAAGTGAAAACGAAGCCGCTGTCGGAAGAGCTTCTCGACACCGAGCTTTCGAAAGACTTGGCCTACCGTGCAATTTTAGCAGACTTGAGCGCCGAACGAAAAGCGTACGAAGAATCGAAACGGCGTATCAACGACCCGAACCACCCGTCGCTTAAACGACACGAAGACACGATCAAGAAACTTCAGGTAGCGAGCACGGAGTTGAAAACCGAGAAGCGCGGTGAAATCGAGAAGCGCTATCGCTCGGAGACGATTGCCACGGAAGAAAAGGAATCGGCAATCGCCGCACGGGAATTGACGTTCTCGGAAGAGTCGCTGAAGATCAAACGGGTCGCACTCAAAGAAGAAGAAGAACGTCTGACGATGGTCACGAAGTACGGTTCGAAGGCGGCACGAACGGCGGAAGACCTCAAACCCCTAAAAGAGCAACTCGCGAGCATAGCCAAGCAAATTCTCGAACTCAACTTGTTATCGAAGAACACCGAAAGTCGCGTCAAAATTCGCGAAGAACCCGCCATCGTCATGAACTACAACGTTAAGCAAAAAGTGATGTTGAGTGCCGCGACCGGTGTCATCGCGTTCTTCGGCGTGCTGACGTTAGTGGCGTTCCTCGAATGGCGAAACCGCCGCGTCGATAGCGTCGATCAGGTCGTCAACGAACTCGGTTTGCGAATCATCGGCACGATTCCCGCTTTCCCAAGCCGAGCAAGCTTGAAAGCGGGCGAGGCCGACCAGAACCAGAACTGGCGGTTCATCTTAAATGAGTCGGTGAACTCGACGCGAACGATGCTGCTGCACACGGCCAAGACGCAGTCAATGCAAGTGATTATGGTGACGAGCGCGATGCAAGGCGAAGGCAAGACATCGCTTTCGAGCCAACTCGCAACGAGCATGGCGACCGCCGGACTTCGCACGCTGATCCTCGATTGCGACCTGCGTAACCCGTCGATGCACCGCTTGTTCGACGTGCCGCTGACGCCGGGCTGTTCGGAAATTCTGCTTTCGGAAATCGACGTAAGCGATGCGGTACAACCGACGACCGTGCCAAACCTCTGGCTGATCGCGGCCGGGCAGTGTTCGAACCGCGTTGTGGCGGCACTGGCCCAAGGCCACCCGCTCGAAACGCTGTTCAACCGGCTCCGCGGTCAATTCGACTTCATCGTCGTCGATTCGTGCCCCGTGCTTCCGGTGGCCGATGCACTACTGATCGGACAGCACGTCGATGGCGTGTTGATCTCGGTGCTGCAAGACATTAGCCAACTGCCGAAGGTGCTGAATGCCTCCGAGCGACTGAGCCAATTGAACATTCCGCTACTCGGTGCGGTGGTCAACGGCGTCAAGACCGACATTCACGCTTACGGCTACAACTACGTAAAACAGTTGCCAGCATAACGATTTTGCTCCGAGAGGTTCGTGCATGAAGTTTGTAGCCGTGGCGTTTGCCGCCATCGTATTGATCTCGGCTGGGGTGTTCCAAGCCTCGCAGTCGTGGGGAAAAGCCGACGCGGCCGTGGCCGAAGTCGTTCAAGCCAAGCTCAGCGCAATCCCGCTGACGGGGAAAGACTGGGTCGGCGAGGACGTCGAATACGATGCGAAACAACTGAAACAAACGCAGGCGGTGGCGCACATCCATCGCGTGTACCGAAACGCGAATTCGGGTGAGGCGATTTCGGTACTGATCCTTGCAGGCGATTCGCGAGAGATCGGGGCACACGACCCCGAACGCTGCTACGACGGAGCCGGGTATCGGCCCGTTGGCCAGCGATTGCGGCGCGAGATGCTCGACCCGACAACCGCGAAGGAATCGAGTTATTGGTCGGCCCGCTTCGACACGGATACGTTCCCGGCCGTGTCGCTGCAAGTGAACTGGGCCTGGACTCTCGATGGTGTCTGGGTAGCGGCCGAAGAAGCCCGCACCGAGTTCGTCGGGCAACCGATCCTTTACAAGATGTACGCCACACGGCGGCTCGTCGCACTGGACAATGCCCAGAAGACGAACGATACAACAGAGCAGTTTTTCACAGAGTTTTTGCCTGCGGTTCGAAAAGCGATTACAGGCAAATAAGTTTGATGCAGAGTCGGTCCGGTTCGCCCCCAATGATTCGCACCCTTGAGGCCAATGTGGCAATGTCCCAAAATAGTACGAGCACATCGGACAATCCGATACTGCCGAAAACGTGTCGCACGTTATGGCCGGAAATCGATAGCTTGCCACCTACATTTGTCGTGGAAGTCGTGCCCGATAATTCGTGGTACGCGGCGTCGAAGTCGATTGTCGATTATCTGATCGCCGTCGCGATATTGCCGTTCGCTTTGCTCTTGATTGGCTTCGCGTATGCCCTTGTCCGCTTGTCTTCGGCTGGCCCTGGTTTCTACAACCAAACGCGGCTCGGACGCGGTGGTAAGCCATACAAGATTTTGAAACTGCGAACGATGACTTACAACGTCGAAAAGATCAGCGGTGGGCCAGCATGGTCGCAGAAGAACGACACGCGCATTACGCGGATCGGGAACCTGCTACGCAAGACACATCTCGACGAACTCCCGCAGATTTTTAACGTGCTGATGGGCGACATGAGCCTCGTCGGGCCGCGACCGGAGCGCCCCGAAATGATCAATCTTAAGAAACTCAACGACGAAGTCCCCGGCTACCCGCACCGCTTGCTCGTGAAGCCGGGCGTCACGGGATTATCGCAAATCCAACTGCCCGCCGATTCGGACCTCCTCAGCGTGCGGCGCAAGGTCGTTTACGATCTGTATTACATCGAAAATTCGAGCTTCTGGTTCGACATGCGGATCATCGTTGCCACGCTCATGAAGGCGGCCGGTTGCGGTCCCGTGTGGTTGCGCCGGCTGTTCCTGTTGCCGCGCCGCGATGTCGTCGGCGAAGTCTTCCTCCGTCATGTGACGACGCCCCAGACCCAAGCCGTCACGTCGCTGTTGCCCGCGTAACTTCCCGTTTCCAGCGATTGCAGCCAGTCTCACCCACTGGCCAGAGAGTGCTATGTCTTCGCGCGTACTTTACATCACGCACCGCGTGCCGTTTCCGCCCGACAAAGGCGACCGGATACGCAATTTCCACCTGCTGAGGCAGCTCTCACGCCACCACACCGTCGATCTCGCTTGCCTCGCCGATGAGCCAGTCAGTGATGACACCCGTGCGACACTCGGCAATCTTTGCGATCGCGTGTCAATCGTTCCCGTGAACCGATTTGGCCGACTTGCCCAGGCGGGACTATCACTCGCTTGCGGTCGAAGTTTATCCGAAGGCGCGTTTTGGTCGTCCGAATTGCAACGCATCGTGCAAGGCTGGCACCGCGAGAAACCGTTCGACGCGTCGATCATTTCCGCATCGAGCCTGGTGCCGTACTTGCGAACGCCGACGTTTGCGAAAGTGCCCGCGTTCGTCGATGTCGTCGATCTCGATAGCCAGAAATGGTGCGACTTCGCCGCCACGGCCAGTTGGCCGAAGTCGTGGCTGTATCGCTGGGAAGGCGCTCGAGTCCGTAGCGTCGAGGCAGGTTTGCCGAAGTGGGCCGAGGCCGCCACGCTCGTGAGCCGAGCGGAAGCGGACATGTTCGATCTCGTCGCCGGTGCCGGTGCCGCCACGGTTGCCACGAACGGCGTCGATCTCGAATATTTCCAGCCGAGCGATGTGCCGACGCAACGCGCGTGCGCGTTTGTCGGCGCTCTCGATTATCTGCCGAATGTCGATGCGGCGATTTGGTTTGCGGACGAAGTGTGGCCAAAGTTGCGTGCGAAACACCCCGATGCGGAGTATTGGCTGATCGGCCGCAAACCGACGGCGGCGGTGCAAGCCCTGGCCGCGCGGCCCGGTATTCGGCTCATCGGCCAGGTGCCTGATGTCCGCCCGCATCTCGCCGCCGCCGCCGTTGCGATCGTACCGATGCGACTCTCGCGTGGTCTGCAAAACAAGGTGCTCGAAGCGCTCGCGATGGCAAAAGCGACCGTCGTCGCTCCCCCCGCGCTCGCCGCACTGAAAACCGTTCCGGGTACGCATCTCCTGTCCGCCGAAACGGCGCACGAATGGGTCGAAGCCGTATCCGGTTTGTTCGACAACCCCGCACGGCGACGCGAGCTCGGGCTTTCCGGCCGGCAGTTCGTCGAAGAACACCACCACTGGGAAACCTGCCTGCGACCGCTGACGGATCGTACTCAGGCCGCCGCAAACCCACACCCCGCGCTCTCCTTGGCCAACTGAGATTTCGACCGATGACATCGACGCTGCAAGTATCGAACACGCCACGAGTGCGAACCGGACGACTGGCCGCGCCGCCGGTCGTCTTCGATACGCGCGTCGTCACCGGATCCGGTGGCGGCCCCGACAAAACCATTCTGAACTCGCCGCGATTCCTCGAACCGCTCGGCTACAAGATGCTCTGCGGCTACCTTTACCCGCCCGGCGATCCGGGGTACGTGGACATCGTGACAAAGGCGGAGAAGTACGGCGCGCCGCTGATCTCGATCCCGGATCGCGGGCCGTGGGACTGGAAAGTCGTTAGCGGGCTGCTCGATGTTTGCAAGCGGGAGAACGTCGCGATCTGGCACGGCCACGACTACAAAACCAACGCGCTCGGCCTCTTGCTGAATCGCTTCTGGAAGATGCGGCTCGTAACCACCGTTCATGGCTGGGTTCACCAGACCGCCCGCACGCCGTTGTACTACCG
>JANXNT010000948.1 GCA_025353985.1 Limnoglobus sp. | reverse complement strand
TTCACGGCGTTGCCTGAAGGGTCGCTCTCTCAGCCCATGGTGAAACCATGGGCTGACGAGTCTTCGACGCTAGAATTGCTGCTACCAGATTAAGAGGTTTTCGCCTTTGAACGAACGATCCGTTTCCGCCGCGTGAAGTCTATCAATCCACTCTGCTGCGTTTCGAATGATCTGTCAGATACCCGGTCGTTGTCTAGAATCCCCTTGCGTTCGCAACTTCCCGCTAAATTATCATTCCTTTGGAGCTTTCTATGATGCGTCCCCTCAGTCGGCGTTCGTTCCTTCATACGGCTGGCCTCGGCCTCGCTGCGATCGCCGCACCGAGCTTGCGTGCCGAAATCCCGAAAGCGCCGCTCTTCAAAATTTCGCTCGCGCAATGGTCACTCCACAAGGCGTTCTTCGCCAAGAAGCTCGATGCGATGAAGTTCGCGTCGATCGCCAAAGACGACTATGGCATCCTCGCGGTCGAATACGTCAACCAGTTTTACAAGGATAAAAAGAAGGACGACGGCTACCTGAAAGACCTGAAAAAAGTCGCCGACGATAACGGCGTCACCAGCGTGCTCATCATGTGCGATGGCGAAGGCGCGCTCGGCGATGCCGACGCGACGAAGCGATCCCAGGCGGTCGACAACCACAAGCGTTGGGTTGAGTGGGCGAAGTTCCTCGGTTGCCACAGCATCCGCGTCAATGCCCAATCGAGCGGCAGTTACGACGAACAAATCGAACGTGCTGCCGACGGATTACGCAAGCTCACCGAGTTCGGTGCGACGCACAAAATCCACGTCATCGTCGAAAACCACGGCGGGCTGTCATCGAACGGCGAATGGCTCGCGAAGGTCATGAAGACGGTCGATCTCCCCGGTTGCGGCACGCTCCCGGACTTCGGCAACTTCAACCTCGGCAACGGCAAGGAATACGATCGCTACAAGGGCGTCGACGAACTGATGCCGTTCGCAAAGGGCGTCAGCGCGAAGACGCACGACTTCGACGACAAGGGCAACGAAACCCATACCGATTACCGCAAGATGATGGACATCGTCATTAAGAAGCACAAGTATAATAGCTTCGTCGGCATCGAGTACGAAGGCGGCAAGATCGGCGAGCCAGAAGGCATCAAAGTGACGAAGAAGCTGCTCGAAACGATCATCGCCGAAATGCAAGCGTAACAAAAAATGGAACTTCAAGCGGTCGGGAAATCTCCGGCCGCGTTTCTCCTCACCGGGGCCGTCATGCCGATTTACGTGTATCAAGCGACGAATGCCGACGGCACCGAGGGCGAAGTGTTCGAGGTCATTCAAACGATGTCCGCACCGCCGCTCACCGAGCACCCGGAAAACGGCCTGCCCGTGAAACGACTGTTCGGCACGCCCAACGCCCCACGAACCTGGACCGACTCGCAAGCCAAAGCCAACCTTTCCGACAAGAACCTCGACCGAATGGGCTTCACAAAATACGTCAAAAGCGGCGACGGCAAGTACGAGAAAGTCGTCGGCAAAGGCCCCAGCAACATCTCCAAACCGCCTCGCGGTTAGTACCGATGGTTCAAATCGAGATCTCAGTCTTGCCGAAAAACTGCGGCGATTGGAACCGTGCCAATTGCGAAAGACTTTTTCGCGGCACGGCGAAACCCGGATCGCGGAGTAAGCCGATGGCATTAAAGAAAAAGGGTGTTTGGTCGCACGGCACAAATGCTAACGATCTAGATCCGTATCTACTTCGCCATGTCCTTAAACGACACTGTCAGGGTGTGCCGCACCATGTGACGCACAGTGTTTGCAGTGGTTGTGCCGCTACGGCATTCGATTTGTTCATCGACAAAGCGATGCATATCGTGCGGACTTGCACGGCCTGCAAAATCGACCACATGATCTGCGATCTGGACCGAAAGTGCGACCCAGATTCGGCTAGCGAGATCATATGTAGTTGTATGTACAGCGAGTGTGAAGTCGCGGTTGGGTTCGCACTTATGGACAATGGCACGGTGGGCCATTTATACGTCGCGGGATGCTGCACCGAATGCGGCCTGTGCGGAGTGTACAGCGTGTACAGCGAGTGGTCCCCGGAAGGCGACTTCCCCTTCCCCAATATGGCCAAAAGCGTTTGATTACCAAGGGTATCCCCCAAGTGACGTGAAGTTGGGCTTGACACGCATATTTTGTTCGTTTCTACTCTCTCGATATTGGTTCGTTCCCTTTCCGAGGTCTCACGCCATGGATTCGGCTACCACAGTGGATGTGTTCCTCACCCCGCCACGCATTCTCATCCCCAAACTCCTTCGCAGTCGCGAGGGCTGGAAGGCACGGGCGGCCGCCCG
>JANXNT010000689.1 GCA_025353985.1 Limnoglobus sp. | reverse complement strand
CCGGCCATCGGGCAAGTCGACGCCACTCATGCGGGTTTGGGCGGTAAAACTGATAAAGCGAGATCCTGCGGGCGGCGAGGCGGTGTTGGCACCTGGCGTACGGCGATGCAGGTCGACGATGCTTTTGCCTTCGGGCGTTTCGTCAGCCGCGCTCGATAAGGCGGCAATCAGCCCGACTTCGGACGCGGCTAAATTGTCCAACGGGATGAATCGTGTCGCGCGGCGGTTCCCGAGCGTGATCGTTCCCGTTTTGTCGAGCAACAGCGTGTCGATGTCCCCCGCGACTTCGACGGCCTTGCCGCTCTTGGCGATCAGGTTCGCACGTAACGCGCGGTCCATACCCGCGATGCCAATCGCCGACAGCAGTGCGCCAATCGTCGTGGGTATCAAGCAAACGAGCAGCGCCACCAGTGTCGGGATGTCGGTCCCGAGGCTACGTAAAGTTTCAATGCCGAGATAACCCTTCATGTAGTCTTCCGCGTTCGACGCCATTGGCCAAAGTGCGACGACGACGATGAGGAAAATCAGCGTAAACGCCGACAACACGAGTGAAAGCGCGATCTCGTTCGGCGTGCGTTGCCGCGACGCACCTTCGACGAGCGCGATCATGCGATCGAGGAACGATTGCCCCGCCGATGCCGTGACGCGAACCAGGATGGCATCGGAAAGAACGCGGGTGCCGCCGGTCACGCCCGAACGGTCGCCGCCCGCTTCGCGCACCACAGGCGCGGACTCGCCGGTGATCGCCGACTCATCGACGGACGCGATCCCTTCGACGATTTCCCCATCGGCCGGTATCGCCTGCCCCGCTTCGACGATCACCAGATCGCCCGTTTTGAGGCGTGCCGACGAGACTTCCTCAATGAACTTGTCTTGCTCCTGAAGCCACGTTGCGAGCGTGCCAGCCGGTAGATTTGAAGCATCGACGAGTTTCAGCCGCCGCGCCGCGGAATCTTGCCGCGTCTTGCGAAGTGCGTCCGCTTGTGCCTTGCCGCGTGCTTCGGCCAGCGCCTCCGCAAAGTTCGCGAACAGCACCGTGAGGAACAGCCAGATATCGAGCGCGATTAAGTACCCGAGCGAGGCCATCGACGAACCGGGGTCGATCACTTTGTACGCCGTGTACAGGATCGAAAGCGCCGTGCCGACTTCGACGACGAACATCACGGGATTCTTCCACATGAGGTCCGGGCGGAGCATGACGAGTGCCCTTCCGAACGCTTGTTTCAAAAGGTCCGGCGCGAATAGGCTCAGTTGACGGCTCGCACGCCGGGCGAGTTTCGCTTCTTGTACAGTCTGGGAATTCGACATCGTAGTATTTCCTATGGTGTTCCGGTTTGAAACTTATCGCCCGAACGGCATCGGCCCGTAATGTTCGGCAATCGGGCCGAGACACAACGCGG
>JANXNT010000673.1 GCA_025353985.1 Limnoglobus sp. | reverse complement strand
CGGGCACCGACGATGGCAAAGTTCACGTTTCCACCGACGATGCAAAGACCTGGACCGACCTCACCGCGAACGTGCCGGAGCTACCCGATTGGGGTACTGTCGTCTGCATCGAAGCCTCGCCGTTCGATGCGAAGACCGCGTACCTCGTCGTCGACAATCACCGGATGGACGACTACCGCCCGTACATTTGGAAGACGACCGACCTCGGCAAAACCTGGGCGAAAATCAGCGGCGGCCTCGATGCGGGAACGCATCTCCACGCCGTGCGCGAAGACCCGAAGAAAGCGGGTTTGCTCTACCTCGGCACCGAGCGCGGGATCGTCTTTTCGAACGACGCGGGCAAGAGTTGGAAGCCGTTGCAACTCAATCTGCCGACCGTGGCGGTTCACGATGTCGTCGTAAAAAACGACGATCTCCTCGTGGCGACACACGGCCGCAGCCTGTGGATTCTCGACGACCTCACCGCGATTCGCAACTATGCCACAAGCACAAACGAGAAACCGCTGCACGTGTTCGCGCCGCTCCCCGCAACGAAGTGGTACCTCGGCGGGCGGCCGATCACCTCGCACTTGCGCGGCAGTTCGACCAGCAACCCGGACAACGGCGCGGTCATTTGGTTCCACGCGCCGAAGCCGACGAAGGATGGCATTCTCGTCGAAATTCGCGATGCGAAAGGGATGCTGGTTGCCAAGGCGAAGGGCAAACTCGACGCGAAAAGCGACGACGAAGACGAGGAAGATGCCGAGCCGAAAGCCGAACGGACATTTGCAGTGAAGCCGGGGCTGAACAAGTTCGTTTGGGACTTCACGCACGACGGGGCCGAGTTCATACCGAAGGCGAAAGTCGATGCGGGCAATCCCGCGATGGGCATCCCCGCCTCGCCCGGCACCTACACGATCAAGCTGATTCACGGCAAGGAAACCGCGACTGCCACGCTCGAAGTGAAGCCCGATCCGCGCGGCGATGCGAAGCCCGCCATCGAGCAAGAACTGTTCGCGCTCGGCATCCGTGACGGCGTGACGAAACTCACGCGAACCGTTCTGCGCATCCGAACTTTACAGAAGCAAATCCGCTTCCGCAACGAGTTGCTCAAAGACCGCGACGATGCGAAACCGCTCCTCAAAGACTCCGAGACGATGTCCGCAAAACTGACGACTCTCGAAGAGAAACTGCACAATCCGAAGGCGAAAGTCGTCTACGACGTGTTCGCAGCTCGTGGCGGCGCGATGCTGTATTCGCAATTCATCTGGTTACTTGGCAACGCCACCGACGGCGACGGCACGCCAACGAAAGCGCAAAAAGAACTTGCCGTCGAATTGGAGAAAACGCTAGCCGGGTACATCGCCGAACTCGACGCGATCACGTTAAAAGAACTCGTCCCGTTAAACGAAGCCGCGAAGAAACTCGGCGTCCCCGAGTTGTACATCGCACCGGTGAAACCGCGTTAGAAAGACCGTAACATCGTCTGCCAACGCAGAAACGATGTGAAGTTGGCCTTTTGATCGAATATGCTGTGCAACTATGGACAATTTGCCGTTCGTGCGAAATTCACTGGAATGGGTGGCCTACTTCCAGCAGAACGCGGCCGAGTTGCGAGTCATCCCGTGGGAATCGGGTGCGAACGTGACCGAAGCCGAACTGTCCGCAATCGCGGCGTCGCTCCGTGGCTGGCAACTCGGCGAGACGTCCGATGGATCGCACCTTCTCGCTGCCGCCCGTCATTATGCCTCCGCAATCGGCGACCCGGACTTCATCGACGCCGTCCGGTTCTTCATCGCCGAGGAGCAGCGGCACGGCGGCAACCTCGGCCACTTCCTCGACTTGGCCGGTGTCGAACGGGCCAACTCGGATTGGGGAGATTCGCTGTTTCGCGCCATCCGGTATGCACTGCCCCGGATGGAGGTGTGGGCAACGCCCGTAGTGATGGTCGAGACGCATGCGATGGTGTACTACAACGCCGTGCGACGGGCGACGGGGTCGCCGGTATTGCGAGCGATTTGCGAACAGATACTCGCCGACGAGGTCGCTCATATCCGGTTCCAGTGCGAGCGGCTCGCCATCCTGCACCGTCGCCGTCCCCGATGGCTCCACAACGTGACGATGGGCTTGCACCGGGTGTTGTTCGCGGGGATCATGGTCGCTGTTTGGATGGGGCCGGCGGGCGTTGCGGGCCGGCGGTTATGATTTTGGTCGCTTCTGGCGTGCGGCCTGGGGCAAGATGCGGTTCGCGTGGCGGGCGATGTCCCCCCATGCGTACAGTTGGACGGAGCAGCCGAGGCCGAACGGGACCGTTTCCGCCCTGCCGAATAGTGTTATGAACCCCCAGGTGACGTGAAGTGGATCTTGATGGTGTTTTCGGGTCATCTCGGTTCGGGTTCATCAGTTTTGGCAAAAGCACAGATGCATCATTTCGATGTGGGAATTCTCGCCATCGAAACCTTTGCGGGTCGTGGTTTTCGGGCCTGTAAGGTCCGTTCTTATAGCCCAGGTCGGAGTGAGCGAAGCGAGCGCAGGCCTGGGTCGACTTCGAAAATAGCCCCCGTCCTGAGAGGGCGGTTCAGACAGGCTCACTTTGAACGGTCCCTACAGGACCGTAGCCGTTTGCTCATGCTTTCCCAGGCCTTCGCTCGCTTTGCTCGCTACGACCTGGGCTGATAGAACCGGCCCTTCAGGCCGGAAAACCAGTCCTTTCCGAGACGGAGAGGAGCAAGTGCGCACCAGAAATCGGATGATCGTTTTCGCGGAAATTTGATGAAAAGGCCAACTTCGCATCACCTGGCATGAACCCTGGCAATATCGTTTGGTAAGCTATGGGGCGAGCAGACTGCCGGAAGTCCGACGGGCATCGTTCAGGTAGCTCTTCAAGCCTTCGCGGAACGAAACCTCGGTTGCGTCGCAATCATGCCCGAGACATTGTGCCAACCCTCGGTCGCATTCTCGCCCCCGAACGAGTCGTTCGCGAACGGTATCGAAACCGAACCGATCGATAATCTTTTCCAGCACTTGCTCGAAACAGAATACCCGGCCAGCAAGTTCCAAACACAGCTTTGCACAAACGTCATCGGTCGCACCCGCCTCGGTGAGACCTGAGAGGCTCCTTTTGTCACCTGTTACAATCGACGAATTCACAATGATCGGGCAGACTGCAAACAACGCCATTTCACCCGCGTCGACGTTCTTGTCGGTTTGCAATTCCAGTGCATTCACATACTCGGCGTTCGGTTCGTTCGATAAATCATTTACTTTAGCCAAACATGCAAGCAATCTTGAGAAACTTTCTTCGCCGATCCTGCTTCGGTGTCGATTCGAAGTCATTGAGTAGCGGCCGAACTTCAAAATCTGGATGTCGGCGTAGGTGATCTGAAACGCGGTCAAGAACTCCTCGAATAAGTCGCATTGTGCGAGTTTGAAAAGCACGTCGTTATCGGCCAGGACGATCACTCGGGTATCTCCTGACCGGTGATGCGCATCAAGAACTCACTATCGTCTTCTGGTAATCGTTCCCAATCGAGGTTGGCGGCAAGACGTTCGCAGATGGTTTGGATCGCATTGTCGTTCGGGTGAAGAATTTTCAGCGCTGCGTTTGCAACACCCCAAAAGCCACTTTCGCTATGGGCGCAGTTCAACACGACATGACCCGGGTCCACCTGGTTCCGCCTTCCGAAATCTCGCGCAAGTTCGGCCAGCGTCTTAGCATTCGGCCAGCGTCCTGGTGGGTGAAAGCACGTTGTCGCTTTGCCTGTGAGCAGCTCGATGGCGTATGCGTCCGCCTGCGTTTCTTCCGCGTCCGTCTCGTCCGCGTCCGCCTCGTCCATCAGCGTTCCGTTTTCGGGAACGTGTCCGTGGTGGAGGTGGCCGAGTTCGTGCGCCAAGATGAACAATTGCCATGCGGGTTGTCGCTGTTTTGAGCACAGCACAATCGCCGGCCGACCCTTCATCAGCAATGTAAAGCCAATCGGCTTCTTCTTCACGTCGGCCGGAAAATTATCGACATGTAAGACCGGGATGCCAATCGACCAGCAATAGTCAATAAGTTCTTCAAAGCCAACCCAAGCCGCCCGTTCGAGGATCGTCGAACGTACGTCGTCGGCCGATAACACCGATTGATTGGGGCGATCCATGGCCGCCGCCGCGAGTTGGGCCGCGCGGCTCGCAATCACACTCGGCAGCAATAACTCGTCTTTGGTCGTACTGGCTTGCATCTTGTATTTGCATTCGCCAAGTTCCCGCAATCGGAGCGGGGCCAATGGATTTTGTAGCGTCGCAATATCGATACCGAGATGTCGCGACAAGTTGATATACCCGACAACCCGGCTCGGGGGATTATCCCACAACGAATCGTCCCACCACGTCGGCAATGCCGCGACTTTCCGGATGTAGGTCTTCGTAAACCCCACTTTCCGAAGTCGATCGTATACCGATTTGGCGGCGTCCACGGTCTCGATGATACTCTCCCAGTCTCGGGTGTGCCGTATGTTTCATCCCTTTGCGCATCTAGTATGTTACTGGAAATATCGACCGGTTGGTAACCGAAAATGGAATGGTCAAGCCCGGTGATTAAACGCAAACGAAAGACAACGTAAGCGTGCCGTGTGGGAACCCTCGCCGGTCGCAGGTTTGTGCGTGAGTCGCTGCAATTTCCGCGGCTTGTTCACTAGCGCACGTTCGGCCACCATTCCGTAACGTCGGCTCTGCGAATAGAATCATCGAAACGACACCATGAGGCGGGACGATGAAGTGCGAGCGGTGCCCGAAGGCGGCGACTTACCATATCACCGACGTGATCGGCGAAGATCAATTCGCCGAGCTACACTTGTGCGAAGGCTGCGCCAAGAAGCACCTCTACGAACCGCACCCGGTGGCACCCGCCGTGAAAAAAATCGCTAACACGAACCCCGGTACCGAGGACGACCTCAGCAACCTCGGCGGCAAGGCGTGCGAGGCGTGCGGCATGAAGTTCGTCGAGTTTCGGAACAGTGGTCGCCTCGGTTGCGCTCACGATTACGATTCGTTCAAAGACGAACTCGTGCCGTTGCTCGATAACATTCACGGGGACGTCAAACACGTCGGTAAGATCCCGCGCCGCCTGCCGCGCACACGCGCCGCACAAACCGAACTCGTCGGTCTCCGCAGGGAGTTACAAGTCGCCGTACAGAAGGAACTGTACGAAGTCGCCGCTGGTATTCGCGACCGCATCAAGCGACTGGAGGAAGTATGAACCCGTGCAAGTATTGCGGTGCGAACGCTACGATTCACCTGACGGACATCGTCAACAAGAAGCGTCGCGAACTCCACTTGTGCGAAAAATGTGCGCAGGAACACGAACTGCTACCGCTCGCGCCGAACCCGCAACTGAACCTACCGGCGCTATTGCAGTTGTTAATGCTCCAGGGAGTCGGCGAAGAGTGGTCGTCGAACGATGCCCCCGATGCGGTCGACCCCGCGACGTTGACGTGCCCGACTTGTGGGCTAAAGTATGCTCAGTTCCGCGCGGATGGCCGGTTCGGTTGCGCCGATGATTACGACGCCTTCCGGACGGTGCTCGAACCGCTGTTGGAACGAGTCCACCGAAGCCTCACCCATTTGGGGAAGGTTCCCTCCGTCGTTCGCCGCGCCCGCGACGAATCCGAGCGGGATCGGCTCCGCGACCACCTCCGGGACGCGGTCGCCGCCGAAAATTACGAAGAGGCCGCCAGGCTCCGCGATCGGATCCGGCAGAAGGAAGCTGCGGGATGAACCTCGATAGTCTGCTCCCCAATCTCGGCGAGTGGCTCCGCGGCAACGGCCCCGAGTCCGATGTCGTGGTCTCCACGCGCATCCGCCTCGCCCGCAACCTCGCGAACTGCCCGTTCACGAATCGCGCTACG
>JANXNT010000600.1 GCA_025353985.1 Limnoglobus sp. | reverse complement strand
TGTTGAGCGTGTGGGCCGCACCGACTCCCGATGCGATTTTCTGCACGAGCGTTGCTGCATCGGTCGGCGAGTAGGCTCCTGTGGATTTGATCCGTTTCGCCAGCGATCCTCCCGACAGATATTCCATCGCGAGGTACGGCGAGTTGTCGACGGAACCGAAGTCGTAAATATCGACGACGTGCGGATCGATGACCTTGGCCGCCGCACGCGCTTCGGTCAGGAATCGCTGAATGCTGTTGGCATTGTCCTGCCCCTCTCGCGGCAGCATTTTAATGGCCACGACGCGGTTCAATCCGATTTGCTTCGCCTCGTAAACGACACCCATCCCGCCGCGTGCAATTTCGCGCGTGATCTCGAAATTCGCAATCTTCGGTAACATGCTCTCTAACGATGGCATTTTGACCGTAGGAGTGCCGATCTGAACCTGAGTTTTTTCATTCGTGCCATCCTCGCCCATCGGGTCGTCTCCGAAAATTCGATTTCTCGAATTGTATGGTGGAGTCGGAACTGATGCGATAACAAAGTGCGGCGTCGCAGTGAAAATGCCTGCGACGCAATTATTTCTGTTTTGTGCTTGACTGGCGAGGGCGGGTTCACAATGATGCTTCCAAGTCGTTAAATCGGTCGGTGCTGTTGCGGACGGTTTGCGACGATGGAGACACCCGATGTTGCGTTTTAATCTCGCGATTGCGGCTCTTACACTTTTCGTTGGCGGTGCATCCGCCGACAAACCCCCGGCGATACCGCACGACCCGGCATGGGAAATCATTCCCGATGCGGAAGCGGCGCAGATCGATAACGTCGTGAAGTTGACGGTCGCGCAGATGAAGAAGCGCTACCTGGACAAACTGCCGCCACTTCGTGGGGTGCACCCGAAAGATCATGGTTGCGTGAAGGCGAAGTTTCAGGTTCTGGATAACATCCCCGCAGCGTATCGTATCGGCGTGTTTGCGCAGCCCTGCCGCGAATACGATGCGTACATTCGCTACTCGAATGCAGACATCCTCGTTCGCGAAGACTCCAAACCGATGGAACACGGCAGCCGCGGGATGGCGATCAAGTTGATGAAGGTCGATGGCGACCGGTTAGTTCCGCGCGACGAGCCGATGACGCAAGATTTTCTGATGGTGAACCACCCCGTGTTCGCGTTTGCGAACGTGGAAGATTACGAAGTGCTGAGCCAGGTGCTTCTCGAAGAAGGCGACAAAGCGGCCGGTTTCTTCAAGCGACGGATCAAGATAGTGGACGGCAAGCCGGATTTTACCGATCCGGCCACGGTGCGTGCCGTGCAAACCAGCCAGATTATCAAGCGAATTCAAAGCCTCGCCGTCGATGCCGCGATGCCGAAGAATGGCGCGTATCAAACGCCGCCCGCCAGTCCGGAGGAAGCCGTCTACCAGAGCGGCGCGCCGTACTTGCTGGGCAAAGATTACGCGATGAAATACTCGGTCAAACCGGCCGTAGCGGCTGCGGGTGCGGCTCCGAATATTGGCGATAATGACTACCTGCGGACCGCACTGATCAAACGATTGGCCCCCGGTGCCGGTGCGACAGATATCGTGCTGGATTTTCAGCTGCAAATCCGCAGCAAGGCCGATCTGGCCGGCAAGCTCGAAACCGAAATTGAAAACGCCTGCACCGAGTGGACGGTACCGTTCGTGACCGTGGCACGCATCACGATCTCCCCGCAAGTCTTCAACTGTAAAGAGGATATCCTTCGCTGCGAAAATCTCTTCTTCACGCCGTGGCATTCGCTCAAGGAGCATCAACCGATCGGCGGTATCAACCGCTTGAAACTCGGCGTCTACGAAGCCTCATCGACGTTTCGCCACCTCGCCAAAGAGCCAGCGGGTTATTGAGACGGATCTCGCCTTTCAGAGGATGCGGCCATGATCGGACGTTCGGGTAACGATTACTTTTTCAGCAAGTTGCTGTCGTATTTCATGACGCACTTTGCGTTCTTCTGGCACATCGTTAACCGCATCGGCCCGCTCGCGCGCTGGATGAACCGGAGGCTCATCGATCGCGCGGTGCGCCGGAGTAACGGCCGCCCCAATCCGTTCAGCACGCTCGCCGATTACACATCGTGGGAATCGCTGACGGACAAAACGTGGTTCGGGCGACATCTGCCGCCACCGCAAAGTACGAGTCCCGCCCGACCCCAACCACTGCTCGCCGATTTGATTCCGCTGTTCGACCGCCGTTTGCGCAAGCCCGGCAAACCCGTCGAATCCGAGAAATCGACGCTCCTGTTTCCGACCTTCGCGCAATGGTTTACCGATGGATTTCTGCTAACGGACTTGAACCATCGACTGAAGACGCACACGAACCACGACATCGATTTTTCCCAATTATATGGCTTAAAGAAAAAGGAAACGGAGTGCCTACGCCTCAATAGTAAAATGGTTGGTCAGCGCGGTCGTTTGAAGTCGGAAATGATCGCGGGCGAAGAATACGCGCTCAAATACTTCGAGCCGGACGGCATGACAGTGCGGCCCGAGTTCAAAGACTTGCTGCCGCCGCTGCACCTGCGGCCGGAATTGCCGGTCGAGAAACGGCGCACGATTTTCGCTTTCGGCGGCGAGCGGGCGAACGCGACTTCGCAGACGGCGATGATGAACACGCTGTTCCTGCGCGAACACAACCGCCTCGCCGGTTTGCTCGAACGCAACCACCCCGGCTGGGACGATGAGCGCGTCTTTCAGACGGCGCGCAACATTGTCATCGTGTTGCTCATTAAGATTGTCGTCGAAGAATATATCAACCACATTTCGCCGTATCACTTTCAGTTTCTCGCCGACCCGTGGGCCGTTTGGAGCGTCGATTGGAACCGCCCGAACTGGATCGCGGCGGAGTTCAACCTTCTCTATCGCTGGCACAGTTTGGTGCCCGAAACCTTCGAGTGGCACGGCGAAAAGTACCCACTCGTTTCGTGGCTGTTCAACAACGAGCCGCTCACCGAACATGGCCTCGCCTCGGCATTCGTGGCGACCAGCCAACAAAAAGCGACCGCGATGGGGCTGTACAACACGCCGGCATTTCTACTGCAATTCGAGGCGAGCAGCATTCAGCAGGGCCGCACCACGAATCTCGGCACGTACAACGACTACCGCATCGCGGTCGGCTTCCCACCTGCGCGTACCTTTGCGGACATCAGCGACGACCCGGATATTTGCCGCGAACTCGAGAGGCTTTATAAAGAGCCGGGCAACGTGGAATTCTACGTCGGCTTGTTCGCCGAAAACTCGCGACCGAACGCCGCCGTGATGGCGCTGATCGGCCGATTCGTCGCGATCGACGCCTTCTCGCAAGCCCTAACCAACCCGCTACTTTCGCGCTACGTTTTCAACGCGCAAACCTTCAGTACCGTCGGCATGGAGTGCATCGAAAGCACGCATTGCCTCGAAACCCTCGTCAACCGCAACGTGCCAAAACCCGCGCCCGAAGGCAGCATCACAATGAAGCAGAAATAGAAAAAGCCCACGGACGATCGTCCGTGGGCTTTCGGTGGTTACTTTTTCTTCGCGAGTTCCTTGACTTGGAAATCGATGCCTTCGTTCTTGCCGGATTTGATGTCGGCCGTCAGCGTCGTCTTCTCGTTGAACTCCGGCCCGATGCGATGTTCGCGTGCGGCAGAACCCATCACGGGATCGGGCTTGGACGCGGGCCGCGACGATGAGACTTTCACTTTCTTCGAACCGGGCAACACCTTCACCAAGTACTTGCCGTCTTTGATCGTCCCCGCTGCCGGGGTCTTGCTGTTGTCCGATGCCTCGAAGATAATTTCGCCTTCGGCTAACAGCACGCCGTCCATCATCACCGTGCCGGAAACCTCTGCGGGCGCTTCGGCAGAATTGCAACCGAGACTGCCCAAAAGTATCAGCAAACAGGCAAAACAGATCGATTTCATAAATCTCCGTGAGCAGAGTGAACGAGTGTTTTAGTTAAGCGAAATCACTTCGCCGCCACTGCGGGTGCCCATCCAGAGCCAGGTATTCGGCGCGATGTTGTTAGAGATGAAACCGACGCTCGCATCGGCACGGGCCACGTTGACGCCGCCGGTGTGCTTGCTGCGTGCCAAAGCGAAACTGCTGATGACCGATTGCGAACCGCACGGCGCACCCGGCACCGCGCCGCAGTAACCCATCACGTTGTCGCCCACCGTCGAGTTCGGCGGATACAGCGTGGTGAACGTCGTCCCCGAATGGATCGTGTTCCACATCCGGCCGCGGATGTCGTGCCCACCCGCAATCGAGTCGCTGCCTTGCAGTAGCTCGCTGACCATCACTGTGTTCGACGTACCATCGGTGATGTCCGTCAGGCGCACTTTCGATTGCCCGAAGAAGATGCCATCGAGATTCAGCCCGCGTGGGTCGGCCGTCGGCGTGGCATACCCGCTGCCGTGGCACGTGATGTAGCTCGTGTGGAACCCTTGGCCGGATGATGCGACTTTCGGTGCGGCTGGATCGGATGGGCAGGAAAATGTGGAGAGCACATTCGGAGAAAACGTACCGAAACAGGTGTAATTCGTGTTGGCCTGCAACAACGCCTGAAGTTGCGAGTGAACCGCCGTCTGTTCGACGTGGGGGAGAATGTAACCCGCCCAGTTCGCTCGGTTGTAATCTTGCAGGCCCGGCGTGCCGTACCAGCCCGAGTAATAGTAACCTTGCGGTTGGCCGGGCGGCAACATGCTGTTCGTATCGTGGTAGTTGTGCAGTGCCAGGCCGATTTGCTTCAGTTTGTTCGTGCAACTCATTCGCGCAGCCGCTTCGCGAACCTTCTGCACTGCCGGCAAAAGTAGCCCAATTAAAATGGCGATGATCGCAATCACCACCAGGAGTTCGATGAGCGTAAACCCCACACGACGACGAGAAGAGAACATGAAACACCTCCGAAAACAGAACAGGGACGAAAGATGCAACTGGACGATACGCCGATGCTAATCTGCCGCATCGATCCACGCAAGTGGATTGTGCAAAAAGTATCGCGAATGGTTTTGGGTCGTTCGTGGAACGACGATTCGCGCGCAACGACTGTTTCCCACTTCGTCTTGCGTTGCAACTCGCGTTCGGGATAGATTCCCTTTATGGCCGACAAACTCACACAGTTGATCGTCGATGCGCTGACGCGGGCGGCGGCGGAGCGCGATGGCTTGCCGCTGTTTGCGGGGAAGTCCGATGCGGGGCTGTTTCCGGCGACGACGGTTGCGAAACCGGCTGCCAAACGCTGTCTTGATGACCGCTTGCTGAACGAGCGATTCGTCGATGGCAAAGGTCGGCAGATTTGCACGATCACCGAAACGGGCATGGCGTATTTACGCGAACAAGTTAGCCCGAAACAGGTGCTCGAAGACTTCGTTCGCGTACTGGAATCGCGGCAAGAACAGGTGGAACAACTGCTGACAACCGCACGCCGGATGGCCGATGAAATCGCGGGTCTGAAAGCGGCCGTCACGGCGGTGTTGCCGGGTTCGCCGCACGTGGCTGTTACGTCGAACGCGCGCGATTTGGCCGCCAGGATTCGGACGCATTTGCTCGATTGGGCGGCGTCGATTGGGGCGGCCCGCGACTGCCCGTTGCCGGAGCTTTATCGCGGGGTATCGTGCGGCGAACCGGACCTCAGCGTCGGTGCGTTTCACGATGTGCTTCGGACGATGCACGCGGCGGGTCGGGTCGATTTGCACCCGTGGACGGGGCCGTTGTATGCGGTGCCGGAGCCGGGTTACGCACTGTTAGTTTCGCATAATGTCGCGTACTACGCCAGCACGCGGACGGGATGATTCGCTTCACGGATGACTTAGCAAGGAGGCTACGATGACGGCAACTTTGACGGGGACTCGCCCTCTAACGGACCGCACCCGCGAACAACTGCGCCGGGCCGGGAATCCGTTTCGCAATTACTTCGCACGCAACCCGGACGACGACGTGTGCGCGCGCTATCACGTGGCGGAGCTATTCGCGGCGGAGCGCGACCTGCTGCACAGCATCATCGATCTGTATCGGCACGACCCGAACACGCACTCGGAAGTCGTTCCGATTTTGGGCAACAAAGGCGCGGGTAAGACGCACTTGCTGCACAGCATCAAGCACGGGGCAGGCGGGCAGTGGCAACTGCTCGTGAACCCTGGCGTGTTCCAAAAAGAGACCGATTTCCTCGAATATATGCTGTTCCAGATCATCGACACGCTGCTCGGTGGCGGTCGGCAGAAGGGCAGTCGCCCGCTCGATTACATCGGCGATAGCCTCGTGCGCCGGTTGCTCGGCCTCGCGATTCGCGACCTCAGTAGCGACGAAAAAGTCGAGTTGTTCCCGCCACCGGGCATCGGCCGTTGGGCACGTCGCCTCGGTATCGGGCACACGCAAGCTAACGAGCGTGCCGACTGGCTCGCCGACCAACTTTCGGGCGCGTCGGACTTTGGCCGCGCACCCACGGCGGTGTTGCAATCGCTGACTGACGCCGGGCTGTCACCGACGCGGGCGTTCGACCTGATGGTCGCCTACGTGCAGAAAACCGAACCGCGAAACACGGCGGGCCTGATGCGCCGCGCGATCTTCGCCGGGTTCGCGAAAGCGGTCCTACTTAAGGACGAATCGGACCTCGCGAACTTCCTCACGTACGGGTTCGCCGAACTCGATTTCAACGTGAAACCGGGGCGGCAAGATCTCGTTCTCGCGCTGTTCAAAGTGATGATGGACGTGCTGCGCGGGCTAAAAATCCCCGTCGTGGTGGCGTTCGATCAGCTCGAAGATTTGTTGCTCGCACGCCGGACCGACGACTGCCACCGCATCGCCGAGGCGTTCTTCGCGGGCATCGTGCAAGTGATGCACCAACTCGATGGCGTCTGCTTCCTGATCTTCGCCGAACGCGGCCTGTGGAACCGCTTTGTGCCATCGCTCGACGGGTACATTCAAGACCGCTTGAACAACCCCGTTCACGTACCGGGCCACGGCACCGTCAAGGCGCTCCGCCTCGAAGCGCCCCCTGCGCCACTGGTGCGTTGCGTCATCGAAGCGCGGATGCAACCGGTGCTCGAAACGATGCCCGATTCGGATGCGATGTCCGACATTTTCCCGTTCACCGACGAGCATATTACCCGCATCGCGAAGTCCGAACCGACGCTGCGGGACATGCTGCAACAGTTCCGCCACCTGTACGATCACGTCGTGTACGAGACGACGGAATCGACCGCGATGCCCGTGGAATCGTTCGACAACATCGCCCGCATGACGATCGACGAGAACGGCGACGACGACGCGATTGTTCCCTTGTTGCCAAGCCTGGAACGACCGTTCGGCTACGCGGCGGTGTCGCTGAACCCGATCCCCGGTGCGCTTTCGACGGCGGATACGAAGTCGCGCGTCGATGCTTTGCTCGGGCACGACCCGGAGCCGATGGCGGTGACGTTCAAGTCGGTCGATATCATCTCCGACAACGGCGTGCAGAATGTGATCGCACCGAAGATTCTGCCACCGCAGCCGAGCCGTTCGACGTTCTCCGGTGCGGCACTCGCGGACATGTGGGACCAGGAATTTCGTGCGGCCCGGCGCAAACTCGAACCCGAAGGTTCGCTGACGGGGGCGACTCGCGAACTGCAAGCGGGCCTCGGTATGTTCCTGGCCACGTGCCACGAACACGGCGTGAAGGTCGGCCCGTGGCGAATGCAACACGTTGTGCCCGAATGGTCGTACGGCGAACACCCGACGTACGGCCTTATCACGCTCGCACACTGGGCGTGCAAAGACGGCCAACCGTGGAAGGTCGGCATCGGCCTGTTCATGGCGAAAGGGGCCGGTAAGCCGAAAGATCTCGAAGTGAAACTGAGCGTCATGGACGCACGGCCAATCGTCGTCGATCACCTGATTCTGTTGCGTCCCGAAGACGATTTGACGATCTCCGGGAAGAGCAAAACGCTGTGGACGGAGGCCGAAAAGAAGGGCCACCACGCACGCCTCGAAGCCGTCACGCTCGATGCGTTCGCGATGCTTTACAGTTTCCCGCGCTGGCTGGCCGCCGTGCGCGAGTCGTTGCAGGAAGGCGCACCGCTGCCGAACCTCGCCGATTCGATCCAGGATAAATGCGAAAAATTGCTCGAACAGGTCTGTATGCCCGTTCAACAGTAGTCCCGGCGCGGCGATGAGGTACAACAGAAGCGAGCGGCACGAATGGCGTGCCGCTCGCTTTTTCCGTTGCACTCGATGCGCTGTATGACCTACGACGAAGCGATCGCATTTTGGTACGGTCGGATGAATTTTGAAGTGCGCTCGGCGACGCCGACGGACCTCAAACTCGAGCGGATGCGCGCGTTGCTTTCGAACCTCGGCGACCCGCAGGATCGCCTGCGTATCGTGCATATCACGGGCACGAAGGGCAAGGGCAGCGTGGCGGCGATGCTCGCGGCGATACTGCGAGCCGCCGGGTATCGCGTCGGCTTGTTCACTTCGCCGCACCTCGTTCGCGTCGAAGAACGCATTCAAGTAAACGGCGTGCCAATTACCGAAGCCGAACTCGCGGCGCGCATGACCGAACTCGCGCCGCGGATCGACCCCGCATCGACGTTCTTCGAGATCGCCACGGCGATCGGCTTCCAGCATTTTCTTTACCGCAACGTCGATATTGCCATCGTCGAAGTCGGCCTCGGCGGGCGCTTCGATTCGACGCACGTCTGTACGCCACTCGTCACCGTCATAACCTCAATCGGCTTGGATCACACGGCCCAACTCGGCGAGACGCTCGAAGAAATCGCCTTCCAGAAAGCGGGGATTTTGAAGCCGAACATCCCGACTGTCAGTGGGGTGACACAACCCGCGCCGCTGGCCGTCATTCGCCAAGTCGCAATCGAAAACGCGAGCCGCATCGTGCAACTCGAACGCGACATTCACTACCGTTACAAAGGCACAACGGTTCGCGTGGTGACATCGACGCGATCGTATCCGGCGTTCGCGCTGAAGTTGCTCGGGGAGCATCAGGCGGCGAATGCGGCCATCGCGATTGGCGTCGTCGAGCGATTGCAAACGTGCGGCCTAACGATCCCCGATTCCGCTATCGCGCACGGCTTCGCGAACGTCGATTGGCCCGCACGAATCGAAGTCGTGCGCTTGCGGCCAGCGGTCATCGTCGATTGCGCGCACAACGTGCCCTCGGCGGAAGCGCTCGCGAAAACCCTGCGCGCCGCGTTCCCGAACGCGAAGCGGCGTACGGTGCTGTTTGCGGTGTCGTCCGATAAAAATTACGAAGCGATTCTGGAAGTATTGGCGAAGGAGTTCGACCAAATCGTACTCACGAAATACGGCAACAACCCGCGCTGCGTGCCACCGGAGAAACTCGTCGAAGTGCTGGCAAGGATCGCACCAGAAATGCGACCACCCGTGTATCAAAACGCGACCGCCGCTTGGGAAGCGAACCTCGCCGAAGCCGCTGCCGAAGACCTGATTTGCATCGCGGGTTCGGTTTTCCTCGCCGGCGAATTGCGCGACCTCGTCAAAACGAGCACAGACTCTGAGGTGCGGCTGTAACCGATTACTCGTGCGGAAGGAAGAACAACCCCGTTACGAACGTGCCACCCCACAGAATCGAAAAGAGAATCCCGAGCGGCACATGCAGCCGTTTGTACGGCTTCAGGCCGCTGTAAAGCATAATCGGTAGCAGAAGTGCCGCCGGTATCGCGAAGCGTAGATGAACGCGAAGCGCATCGCGGGCGGCATCGGAAAAGTGCGCCGTGGTGTCCGCACCGAGCCGCAAGAGTAGCTCGAAGCCAACGACGGTCGTCATCGTCAGGATGAAGAACGCGACGTTGATGCGGCCGTGCAATCGCTTGCGTTTTGTGGCAATCGCAACGATCGACGCGGCAAACAGGACCGTCACGGCGGCGACGAGGATTTTGAGCGTGAGAATGATTTCCGGACCGGTCGGCATCTGCAATTCCTCGCGAGATCGTGGTACACCATCTATAGATAATGGCGACGCGCTTTCCCATAACGGATCGAGAAGGAAGCCACCGGATGACGCCTCGCCCCGCCGAACTCGAAAAGATCCCGCAGCGGGCAACGGGGCTGAAGCGGATATTGTACATCGTCGTGGGAATCGTCTGCGTCGCGCTGGCCGTGGTGGGGGCGTTGCTTCCGGGCATCCCGACAACGCCGTGGGTGTTGCTCGCCAGCTATTGCTTCGCACGGTCGTCCGCACGGCTCGATCGCTGGTTGCGCAACGCGCCAATATTCGGGAAACTCATCCGCGACTGGAACCAGTATCACGGCGTCGATCGCCGCCTGAAAATCCGCGTCGTGTGCTTCGTGGTCGTGGTCGTCTCGCTGAGCATCACGTTCTCGCCGCTACCCGATTGGGTCAAAGTCGTCATCGGCTTCTGGGCGATCATCGGCATCTGCACGATTTTGTTCGTGGTGCCCACGATCAAACGAGTGTGACTCTGTAAGGAAATGACTTGTTGTGCTCGTTGCACGCTTTACAATACAAGTAACCGTTCACGGGTTCACC
>JANXNT010000553.1 GCA_025353985.1 Limnoglobus sp. | reverse complement strand
GGAACTCTTCCTTGAGTGGAACGAGTTGATACTTCAGGTCGTAGCCGGTTTCGGTTTTGAATACACCGATGACGCCGACGTTCTGCCCCTTGTGCCCCACTTGAATGATGAACGTTTTGCCGCCGTTGACGACGGTCGGTAACTGTGATGGCTCGGATTCTTCGATCTGGCACACGACGACGTTGAGTTCGGGAAACGCCAAGGCCGCCTTCGTGGCTTCGTCTTTGTTCCCGGCATAAAGGAGCACGTTTATAGGGGGTTTTCGCACGTGGGCTTTCAGTGCGGCCACTGAGAGTTTCAGCACGTCGCCGCTTTCTAGGAAGGCGAACGATGGGTCGATCTTCTTGACTTTCTCGAACACGCTCGGGCCGATGACCGAAGTGATGCCGACGGCGACGTGATCGACGCCTTTTGTTTTCGATACGACTTCGATCGCTTCGACGAGTGGCCGTTTCCCGGCACCTGCGAAGAGTTTGTCGCGCGGGATGATGCCACCTTTGTCGTCGTTACCGGCCAAGTTGGCAGACAGCACGATCGGAGGGGCATCGGGGTTTTGCAGCGTGTATCGCGAAAGGATCTGCCAGAGTTGTTGGTTGAAATCGAACTCGCCGAGGCCGACAGCTGCGTAGCCCATTTCGGCGAGGCTTTTCATCGTGTATTCGTATTTTAGCCAATCTTGTGCGGTGATCTTTCGCGGTGCGGAGATGTCGCCCAAGTCGAGCGGCACGACCGGCCAATCTTTCGCACGCAACGAATCGATGAAGTTCGCCCGGCGTTCGAGGCCACCCTTTTGCGGTTTGCTACAACCGCACGGCGACATATATCCGAAGGTTTGGCCCGTCAGTACCAACACCATGTCGGGTTTTTGGTCTTTCGGCCACGTAGCGAACAACGGCACGCCACCGACCGACGACAACACTGGTGGTTTTTGCGTCGTCGCACCACCATCGGGGGCCGGTTTCATTCCAGTATCTTGGCGATACGATGCCAGCCAAATTCCGCCGGCAACAGTCAACGCGATCCCAATAATCAAGATCGTATTGATGCGAAACGGCCCAATTTGGCTCGGTGGAGGCATGACTTCTTTCACACCCGTGGCTGGGTTTTCCTGTAACATCGTAACGCCTCCGGGATCGCGTAGATTTTGCATATCCCATGCATAGTCGAACTCGCCGTGTCGTGCGAGGTCAGCTTGCGTTCGTTTCAATGAAAAATCATCGACCGTGACCGGAAACCGGAATACGGACGTTGATCGGGTTGGGGCCCTTCGTGCGGAGATAAACGATACCGTCCCACGGTGGGCGACGGCCTTCTTTCGGCAGAATCTGGACGTTCAATGTCCAATACTTGCGGTTCAGGACAATTTCCGATGCGGCGAGTTCCATTTTGAGGAACTTCGGATCGCACAATTCAGGCACGATTTCGAGTTCGAGATCGGTGCGCTCGGTCCAAAGTCGCGGTCGAAGTTTCTTACCCGCATCGCTATCGTATCGTTCAAAATCGATTTTGTTACCCGATTCGAGACGAATTGTGCCGAGAATCGTGCCTCGAATTCCGACGCGGTAGGTTTTGTCGTTGCCACCTTGGGAGCCGCCGACGTGAATTTCTTTCTCGAACGGCCCGATATCGAGCGATTTTCCGCCGCCTTCGCGATGCGTGTGAATTGCGAAACGGTAGCCACTGCGGATGCGGATCGGATACTTAAAGTAGTTAGAGAGGCTTATCGTCAGTTTATCGAGTTCGACCTCGGTAAGCGGCACGCCTTTATCATAAGTCACGTGCGAGTCGTTGTTACCGATAACAATCTGTGGTGGCGGAAAATTACTGAAGTCGCGAACAATCGAGTAAACGAGAAGATCTTGCGACCGTTGATTCGTCCCGTCGGGGAATTCGCCCACATCGATATCGCGTGGGGTAACCTCAAACACTTCGCGTCCGGCGAACTTCACTGCGAACGGAAGCGGTTCTGTAATCATGCGTTCGTTTTTGTCGTTGAGCACATCGAAGTAAACGACCACGGGAGCCGGTTCGCCGACGGCCTTGATTTCGAAACCGAGTTCGATCATCGCCATGCTCGTGGCACCGGGACTCGTTGCTACAGGAATCGCGAAGGTCTTTTCCGGGTGATCGAAATCGAAGGTTTGCCACTGGAGTTTCGAACGCATCGCCGCATACGCGATGCCGGAGAGAATGTCGGGCACGGGCGAAATGCAGGGCAGGGTGCCCATCGCGATGGTGCGTAACTGCGTCTGAAACTCTTCGGTGGGAATCACGGACGCGCGTGCCCCAGTACATTTCGAACAACTCCGCTTCACGGCGGCGATCTTGAGTTCGTGTGGCCTTCGGTTGCCGATGGGGAAGCCAACCCAGTTGTTTTCGGTGTGCAGTTCGTAGAAGCCTGAGTAATACTGGTTGACGATGTTCGGGTCGGACGGGTTGAAGTACACGAGCGAATACGGCACGTGTAGCGGTGGCCCGAGATCGTCACTTCCACCGCCAATGTCGTTGACGGGGGGCTTCGGCGTACTCGTGAACTGCGATAGAAACGTCACCCCGAACACGAGGGCGACGACTAAACCGATCGGGAGAATTGTCTTCATCGTCGAATTCATGGCCGCTCGTTTCGTAACCGTGAGGACGTGGCGCTGCCCGTACCTTCTACGCTTCTTCTGATTCTACAGTTCGCGGCTCGCTTTTCTGCCGAATCGAATCGCGAAGTTGGGCGGCGGCCTCGTAATCTTCGCTCGCAATCGCACGGTCGAGCTTTTCCTGCAACGTTTCGCCGAGGTTGTGCCGTTCGCGAATTTCCGCTTCGAGCCGCCGTAACTGCATCAGCATCGGGTCCGACTCCGGTTCGGCATCGGAATCGAAGTTCGTCAGGAAGTTTTCGATTTTGCCGAAGCCGACGCGAATCGAGTCGATCGCCGATTCCGGATCGTCGGCGGTTGCGAATGCCGCTGCTGCCGCTTGCGTGCGATGGAACAACACGAAGCCGCGATATTGTTCGTGCGACCGCGTGAACTCTTCCGAAGGCGAGTGATCTCGGACGAAATCCATGAACGCCAGCGTGTGATCGGCGTCTTCAACGGCGCGAGCGTATTCGCCGAGCGACAACCAACAGACGCGGCGATGGTAATATTGCATGAACTCGCGGTCGGCTTCGACGCTGTGCTGGTCGTTCAATCGGAAGTTGCGCCCCGCCAGTTCGGCCGCCTTCGCTTTCGTTTTCAAATATGCGAAGTACGTTGCCTGTCCGTGTGGCTTCGAGCCGTCGGGCCGATCTGCGACTTCGAGTTGCATGACACCGAGTTCAATACGCATTTGCAAGAGTTCGCGACCATCCTTCGCACGAACCAGCCGCGCTTGGACCGTCTCGGATTTGTAGTGCCAACCGCGGAGCGCTCCGTCGATATCTTGTCTCATCGGTCGCTATCCTTCTTCTCAGCGGGCGTGTTTGAGGAAGCAGGCGGTGGCGTTTTGTCCGCCGCCTTCATCGGTAGCGGCAGACCACTTGCATTTATCGGGCCGACCGCCACGATTGCGATCTTCTTCGGGTTCAAATACTGTTTCGCCACTGCTTGGACATCGGCGGGCGTCACCTTCGATACGGCCTCACGGTATTTCTCCAAGACATCGTAGCCCAAACCGTACCGTTCGGCTGCGAGTAATTCGCCTGCCACTTGCGCACTCGTCGTCAGCCGGAATGGCAGACTACCGAGAAGATATTTTTTGGCATCGTCGACTTCTTGCGTCGTCGGTGGTTCATCGCGAATCCGGTTCACTTCCTTCATGAAGCCATCGCGCACCGTCGCGAACTTTTCCGGGAACGTACCGATGTATCCGGTGAACGTGCCGGGCTGATCACCCGCCGAATCGGCAATCGTCGCTCGCACCGTGTAAGCCAAGCCTTGCCTATCGCGCAAGCTCGCTGAGAGACGATCCGTGAAACCCGGCCCCGTACCCAAGACGTTATCCATGACCAACAGTTTGTAGTAGTCGGGGTTTTTCCGCGTGATGCCGATATGCCCGATGAACACGTGCGTCTGTGAAGCCGTCGGGTCGCTGATAATTTTTTGAATCTGGCCATCGAGTTCCGGCGGCGCGACAACGGCAAGCGGTTTGTCCTGGCTCGGCTTCCAGTCTGCGGTCTGATCTTCGATCAGTTTGATCATATCATCGGCAACGAAATCACCGACGAGGATGACCGTCGTTCGGTTCGGTACGAATGTTTTCTTGTGGAACTCGCGGCACTGCGCGGATGTAATTTTCGACACGATTTCTTTCGTCCCCGATGCGGGGCGGCCGTAGGGGTGCGGACCGTACACGGTCGCTTGGAAGGCGTTTCGTGCCCGATTCTGCGGCTGCGTTTCCGAATCTGCGATCGTCGCCAGAAGCTGCGAGCGCTTCGCTTCGAGTTGCTCTTCGGGAAAAGTCGGCCCCATGAGACACTCGAATAGCAAACCGAGGCCGAGCTTGGCGTCGGGCGAAAGTACCTTCACCGACCCGCCCGCCGAACTCATCGAAAGCGTGCCGCCTGTGTCTTCGATTAACGTCGAAATTTGCTCTGCCGTGTGCTTGGCGGTGCCTTCTTCGAGCATGTCGCCCATGAGTGTCGCGATGCCGTTCTGTGCGGGCGACTCTTGCAGCCGCACGTCCGAAACCGATGCCGTGGCCACGACGATCGGTAGTCGGTGATTCTCCAGCAGAACCACCGTCATACCGTTCTTGAGCACCACTCGCTTCGCATCCTTGAGCGAAAACGTGCCGCCACCACTCGCTGCTTCCGCACGATTCATTCGCGACTTCGCAGGTGAAGGTTCTTTCGGTGTGGTGGCTCCCGACTTCTTTTCGTCTTCGGGGATCGTCCAAACGATGACCGCCGACGATTCTTTGAGATACTTGGCTGCCACACGTTGAATGTCCGCTGGCGTCACCGCGAGTACGCGATCAAGGTACGTATTGAGGTCGTCCAGCCCATCGATCGTGGCCGCCTTGGCGATCAAATCGCACAGGCTGTGAACGCTCTCCTTCGAGAACACGAACGAGGCGAGAATCGAACGCCGGATGCGGTTGAGTTCGACTTCGCCTACAGGTTCCGTTGCCAACCGCTTCAGTTCCGCGAACACGAATTGCTCAGTCGCCTTCCGGTTTTTGCCCTTTAAGAGTTCGACCTGAACGCCAAACCAACCGGGGTAGCGACCCGAACTGTTCGACGCACCGGCTTGATTCGCGATCCGTTCGCCATCGACGAGCTTCTTGTAAAGCCGCGACGTTTTACCCGTCGAAAGCACATCGCTGATCACATCGAACACGACATCATCCGGGTGTTTCGACGCGACCGTGTTGAAGCCCATCATCATGCGTGGCACGTCGAACTTCGATTCCAACTCTTTGCGAATCACTTCCTTGCGTGCCGGGTGCAATGGCGCGGGTTTCCGTGCGGGTAACTCGCCCTTCGGAATCGGCCCAAACAGCTTGCGAATTTTCACGATTGCCTCGTCGGGGTCGAAGCCACCACAGACGACGAGCGAGGCATTGTTTGGATGATACCACTTGTCGTAGTGCCGTTTGATGATCTCCGCCGTGGCGGTGCGAACGTGTTTTTCTTCGCCGATTACGGGGTGGGAATATGGGTTCAACTTAGGGTACAACTGTCCCAACATCGCCTTGTATTCTTGGTCCCACGGCTGATCTTCGTTCCCCTTTAGTTCCGAAATGACCGCACCCTTTTCCTGCTCGAACTCGTGTTTCTCGTCGATTTTCACGTTCCGCATCCGATCGGCTTCAATGTCGAGCGCGATCGTCCAACGATCGGCAGCGAAGTCGAAGTGATACGCGGTGAGGTCTTCGCTGGTGTAGGCATTATTGCGTCCACCATTCCGCTGTGTGGCGCGGTCGACGTCGCCGGGCAGTAGCTTGTCGGTGCCTTTGAACATCAGGTGTTCGAGGTAGTGCGAGAGGCCCGTTTGATCTTTTTCTTCATCGCATGAACCGACTTTGTACGTCACCATCGTCGTGACGACCGGCGAGCTTTTGACGGGCAGCAAGTACACCTGTAAGCCGTTCGGCAACGTCTCGCGGCGAACGTCTTTGAACAGATTTTTCGCCGTGACAACGAGACTCGCCGGTTCGGCGGCCACAACCGGTATCGCCAGGGAAATCACCGCCAGTGCCAAGAAACGCTGTAGCATCATGCGAGCCTCAAAACGATCCGCGAACGAGAAGGTTTCTCCACTCTAGTATGAATAGGCACAATCGTCACGCCTGAGAGCATTCTTTGAAAAGCGGAACCACTCCGAAGACCGGAATCGAATTACGAGAACGACATTAAATAAGACTAGAATCGAACCACGAAAAACACGAGCGACACGAAAATAAGAAACCAAGTTTCATGCCGAGTTAGACATCACAAGAGGTACCAATTGCGGAATTGTTTTGACCGTAAATAGTACGACATTTTCTGACTTTTAATTTCGTGTCTTTCGTGTGTTTCGTGGTGATTTCTTTCTGATGATGTCTCTTGACCGAATTCACCTGAGACACAATTGGATTCTTAATATAATAACGTCGTCTGACTTTTGAAATCGTGTGTTTCGGGGTAATTCACGATGAGGTGAACGGATGGCCGAAATCGTTTTCAAAGAGGAAAGTTATCGAATCATGGGAGCCTGTTTCGAGGTCTATAAAAGTTTGGGCTGCGGATTTCTTGAGGCGGTTTATCAGGAATCGCTGGAAATCGAGATGTCGATTCAGGTTCTTCCGTTCTGTGTCAACTCCCCTTTATCCTTGTCGTACAAAGGCCACACTTTGAAGCAGCGCTATGTGCCGGACTTCATTTGCTTCGACAAAATCGTCGTCGAACTCAAAGCGGTCAAAGAGATCGACGATCTTCACCGTGCCCAAGTGCATAACTATCTCAAAGCCAGCGGCCATAAACTGGGCCTGATCGTCAACTTCGGGCACAACCCCAGCGTCGAATACGAACGCATTGTTCGTTGACTTTTGCTTCTGGTTTTTCTGTACTTCATCTGGAATATCCGTTAATATCGTTTCATCGAATCTCACACAGGAGGCCATCATGCGTCAGATAATCGCGATCGGTTTGTTTGCGTTTCTTGGGGTCCACATCATCGCTGCGCCGGTGCCGAAGCCGTTGCCAGTGAAGACCAACGCAGAGAAAATCGTCGGTAAGTGGGATCTCGTCAAATCGAGTAATGGCCTCGCCGAAGGTACGAAGTGTATCGTCGAACTGACCAAAGACGGCAAGATGTCGATCACCATGGACTTTGGAGAACGGACGATTAAGTACGAAGGAACTTACAAATTCGACAAAGACAACATCGACTATGAAGTGAGCCTGAATGGCAACAAGAAGGCGGAGATCCTTACGATTAAAATGGCCACCGATGACGAACTTGCCGTGACCGATCCCGATGGCATCGTCGAAGAATTCAAGCGATCTGTCGAGAAAAAGGAAGTCAAAGAGGAGCCGAATCTGGAACGACCGAAGAAGTAACGCGAGCTACCGCGTGTTGCGAATGACAGATGCCGCCTGTTCGCATTCGGATTGTGTCACGCCGTAGTGTGTGCAGGCACGGATTGTTTTCTCGCCGAGGGCGGACACCAACACGCCCTCCGCCTTCCATTTTGCGACCAAGTCATGCGGGCGATGCTGCGTTGTATCGACATCGAACCAGACGAGGTTCGTCTCCACTTTGGGCGGTGCCAATTCAAATCCGGGCACCGATGCAATCGCCTCGGCCAGCATCTTTGCGTTGGCGTGATCTTCGGCTAATCGCTCAATGTGGTGGTCCATCGCATAGATACACGCCGCCGCCAGAAAGCCCGCTTGCCGCATCCCGCCGCCGAGTTGTTTGCGCACGCGCCGCGCCTTCTGGATCGCATCGCGCGAACCCGCAAGTGCCGAGCCGACGGGCGTGCCCAACCCTTTGCTAAAACAAACCGAAATCGTGTCGAAATGCTGGCACCAATCGCGGGCCGATACCCCCGTGGCCACGATCGCATTCCAGATCCGCGCACCATCGAGGTGCATGGCTAGCCCTTGTTTCCTAGCCCAAATCGAAATTTCCGCGATCGTCGCCAGTGGCGTGATCGTCCCGCCGCCGCGGTTGTGCGTGTTCTCGATCGAGATCACCCGCGTGCGTGGCGAGTAGCCATCATCGGGGCGGATGCGGTGGCGAATATGCGCGAGATCGAAACGGCCCCATTGCCCTTCGACGGTCTGCGTGGTGACACCGCTGAGCGCGGCCGGGGCACCGCATTCCCACAACACAATGTGGCTGTTCGCTTCGAGCAAAATCTCGTCGCCGGGCTGACACAATACGCGAATTGCGATTTGATTCGACATCGTCCCCGATGGCACGAACAGCGCCGCTTCGGTGCCGAGATACGCAGCGACTTTCGCTTCGAGTGCATTCACGGTCGGGTCTTCGCCGTAGACATCGTCGCCGACGGCGGCCGCCATCATCGCGGCCAACATGCCCGCCGTCGGTTTGGTGACTGTGTCGCTACGAAGGTCGATCATTCGTGAATCCGGTTCAGCGTTTCAGGGAGTACAAAACCGCGGCTGTGCCCAACTGCAACGCGCTCTCCGGGTTGTACCCGAGGCAGTCGGTCGACTTGTGCCGTTCGAGCGCACAGCCGATGTCGTACGGGCTGTAAATGACCACCCAGCGGCCGTCGATTTTGATGCCTTCGAGCAATGGCGGCAGTTCGAGGTAGCCGCCGTCCGGCCCCGCACCGTCGGCCTTCTCTCGCCGTTTCACCGTGCGAATTTCGGTGCCGTTGAGCTTCTTCGAGTAAAGGAAATCGTCGGTCGGTATCCGTTCGAGTTTGCTATCGGGGAAGAGTTTTTTCGCGTAAGCACGGAACGATTCGTCGAACTCTTTCTTGCCGCAACACGAGTCCGCGAACAGCAAGCCGCCCGTTTCGAGCGTCATTTTCACGTTCTCCAACTCGGCTTCGGTCATGTCGAATCGCTTGCGGCCGTGCATGTACACGAACTTGAACTTGCCGAGTTCCGCATCGGCAGGGCCGATCGCTTGCTTGTCTTGAATCACCTGTAAACCCGTGGCTTCCTGGACGTGTGCCATCAGGTTTCGCATCGCTTCCGGGGCAGGGGGGGCTTCGTCGCGAAGGCGGAGTTGTGCGGGCTTGAACGCGCCACGCGGTGGGTTCAGTTCGAGTTTGCCGTCCGCAATTTTCACCTTCGAGCCGCGCTGTTCGGGTGGCTGCATCCCCGTTGCATAGGCGATCACGTTCCCCGCGAGTTGGTACGCCCGTTCGCCCCGATTCCCGGCGACTTTGCCCTTGGCGATCATGTATTTGTTTTCTTCCCAGTAGCCCGCCACGGGCTTCGAACAAAGCACAACGACGGTTTTACAACCGCGATCGAGGCACTCGATACCGGGGAAATCCGCAGGCGAGACGTTGTAAAACGATCGCCAAATCGAGTGCTCGGGCGGCATCCGTTCGAGTTTGTTTTCGGGGAACAACTCGCGCATCAATTCGCGAAACCCGTTCGTAAACTCGGTGTCGCCGCAACACGCTTCGGCAAACAGGAAACCGCCTTCGTCGACGTACTTCTTCAGAATTTCTTTTTGTTTCCCAGTGAGCACGGGTCGTTCGTGGCCGTTGAAATAGAGGATCGGGCTAGCGAGTAGCGTCTCGACTTCGGCCTTGGTTTCTTCGGGTGTGAAGTCGAGTTTCCGCGTGTCGTAGATTTGCCACGCCATCGGTAAGCCGTTGAACAGTTCGCGGCTCGCGAACTCGGTAAGGTGCCGAACATCGCTCTGTTTGCGGTTCCAACCGACGATGCCATTGTCGCCATCGCGGCCTTGCCCGTAGGCTAACTTCGTGAGCAACACCGGCGTTTTACCCTTCGATAAAAACAGCAGTGCGAAACTCGTCGCGACGTTGCTGATGCGGTCCGCGAGTTTGTCTTGTCGCGACCACGTGCCATCGTCGTTTTGCACGCGAACGAGGTACTCGCAGCCTTCGCGGTACCAGTCGTATTTGCCGATGAAACGCTGCCCCGAAAGTCGGCCCAAACGCTCGATGCCATAAATGTTGTAGTAGGTCGATTTTAAGCCTGGCACGGAGTCGAACGAGAAGCGGCTGGCGATCCAGTTCATGCCTTTTGCGACTTGGCCGTTCGTCTCGTAGAGGCCGCACTTCGCCGCGACGCCGGTGTTCACGTCGAGTTGCTGTTGGCTTTCATTCAAGCCCATTCCGGAGATTAACAGCCCGCACACTCCCGCCGTGGTCATCGTGAAACTCGGCCCGCTGAGGCTGCCGCCGCCATTCTGCCGCGTGTAGTCGTACGTCCAATATCCCCCGTTCGGTTTCTCGTCTCGCTGCGTCGATGTGTAGAGATCGCGGATGCCTTGCCAGTGCTTGTCTTCGATCTTCACCCCCGCCTGTTTCGCGGCATAAAGTCCGAGGAGCGCATACTGCGTGTTCGAGCCATCGGGGATCGGGTTCATCGGGTAGCTCCACCCGCGAATCGCGCCTTTTTCGTAGATGGCGTTGGCGATCAGCCAGTCGGCATTACGCTTGATTCGTTGGAGATCTTTGTCTTGTCTTGCCTCGGCAAAAACCATCGTCGATAGACCGACGACGTAGGTCTTCCTCGGCTCCAATCCGCGTAGAAATTCGAGTGCGCGTTGCACGACTTTGTCGTCGGCGGAGACGCCGCAATTCAGCAGCGCGAGCGTGACGAGTGCCGTCTGCCCGCCGACTTGATCGCTCAGCGATTCGAGCACGACGCCTTCCCAGTTCCCCTTACCTGCTTCACGTTGTTTCAACAGCGCCACGCCGCGCTCGATCGAGCGATTGACGCGCGTGACGAACTCTTGGTCCGACCCCGGCGGCGCGGATTGGGCTTCTGCGACAGTCCAAAACAACATGAAGGCTGCGAGAAGGATCACCCGAATTGCCATGATGCGTGCTCCCGTAACGGTCGCGAACCACTGCCCCATCGTACCAGAACAGGAACCGACGATGGAGCGGAACGTTGGCGATGATGCGTGACTGCCATTCGCCATGCGGCCCGAATGCTTTACCAAAGTAACGGTTTTTGCCACGATTCCTTTAGTTCTGATAGTTTCGCCCAGACGATCCACTCGCCGGATGCACCCGCAATTCGTAACCGTTGCTCGGTTGTCGTCGTGCCGATTTTCCCGAACGGCAAGTCTCCCATTATAGCCACGAGTGCGTTCGCATCGCCCGGTTTCACTTCGAGCAAGAACCGGCGGTAGCTGTCGGGCAACGTGACGCCGATTCGTCGCTCGAACGCGTTGATGTTCGACTCATCGACAGGTGCCCCGCAGTTCGTCAGCCGCATCCTGCCCGACCTCGCCGCC
>JANXNT010000532.1 GCA_025353985.1 Limnoglobus sp. | reverse complement strand
ACCGTTCACGGGGTAAAACGCTTGAAATCCAAGGCTGTTTTTGACTGAGATTGCCTTAAAAGGTCGGTTTTGGACCGATTTTCAGCAACAGATACGCAAAAAGTCCTTAAAAATCGTCATTTGACCCCGTGAACGGTTACTTTGCGACAGAAGGTGACAAACAAGCGACGCTATCAAATGGAACCAGATTTGGCCAAGAAGGATTTTGTACAATACATATTGGCACCGATTCGGAGATGTCTTTTGCTTTTGCATTTGTCGTCTCAATCACCTTGCGAGCCAACTTCTCATTAAAACTGCCTCGTGAAGCAAGGACTGCAAAGTATTTGGTGCCGTGAATAGGAAATACAACGGCGACAAAATCATAGGACGGAGTTTTGTCTGTACAAATAACGGAATGCGGCGCAAGATCACACGACTGAGGCTGAAATTCTTTCAGCAACTTCAATAAGTCATTTTGCATCTCATCTCCTACATTATTTTGGAAAATGCCAAAGAATTTCTCCCTCGTAAAACTTATACTGCACTGGCTCCGCCAACCGTCGCTTCCATGCGCCAACCGCTCAGTACAAAACTCAACTCACAATGCTATCAGCGACGAAAACTCGTTAATACAAATCTTGTACCGCGTATCTCATTGCCCGTATTCTGCGATTGAAGAATCTTGAAACTCTCGGATGATCTCATACGCAGACACAAACCTCTTTAAGCTCACTTCTAAAGCATGCCTCGATATTTTTGTGTCAATGACCGAGCTTTTGCGACCATTCCGGAACGCGATTCCAACAGTGTCTCGATCAATTACCGTTGCGATATTATGGAACGCCATGAATGGATCGGTGTTAAAAGTCAAGTGGAAGCACGAGTCTGGCAGCTGGTCATCACCGTCATAATACTGCAATAGTTCGTGCCCGAGGTTCACAGTCGATTTCGGCTGATTATCGCTCTGGACGCGATCGAGAGCATCCTTCAAATCGAGATAGAGTGGATGAATCAGCGATTCGTCGTTCGAATCTCCGACGACGAACCCATCGATAATCATAAATGAGTAGCCGAACAAATGGACGCCGTGTATTTGCGAAATACACATGTTGATCGAAAAAGATAGTTCTGATGTCATCGTTTCGTGACCAAAAAGTATCTTTGAAAATCCGAAGGTAAGCCCAAAATCACCCCACGGGGCGTGCCTGCATTCCGACGGCGGCGCGCACGAGTTCCATTGTTTGCGTCGTTTCGCGACGGGCACGTATCGCGCCTTGGCGGAGAATCTCTTCGACTGCAACGGGGTTGGCTGCGAGTTGCTTTCGCTTCAATCGGGCTTGTGCGAACTCCGTGTCGATCTTCGCGAGCAAGAGTTTCTTTGCATCGCCGAAGCCGAACGCCCTACCCTTACGGCTTTCAGCTTCGAGCATTGGGTTGCGATATTGCTCCGCGAGTTTCGCTAATTCTTCGCTGGTTGCGAACAATTTGTACAACGCAAACACGTTGCAGGTGTCGGGGTTTTTCGGCGAGTCGAGCGGCGTCGAATCGGTGAGGATGCCCATCACCGTCGCTTGCAAGGCTTTGCCTTCCGCGAAGATGTCGATGGTGTTGCCGTACGATTTGCTCATCTTGCGGCCATCGGTTCCGGGCACCACGGCGGAGTCGGCGAGGTGGCAATCGGGTTCGGGGAACACCTCTCCGTACGCTTGGTTGAAGTAGCCCGCGATGTCGCGTGTCATCTCGAGGTGCTGGACTTGATCGCGGCCGACCGGCACGCGGTTCGACCGCACGATCAAGATGTCCGCCGCCATCAATATCGGGTACGTGAACAAGCCGACTGTTGGGCTGATGCCGTTCGCGATTTTATCCTTGTATGAGTGCGCACGTTCGAGTAAGCCCATGCCGCTGACCGTCGAAAGAATCCACGCGAGTTCGCACACTTCGGGAATGTCGGACTGCCGGTAGAACACTGCCTTCTCCGGGTCGAGGCCGAGTGCGAGATAATCGAGTGCGACATCGCGGACATTTTCGCTCAGAATTTCGCGTGCGGATTTCGGCGTGCGGTTGTTGTTCCGCGCATCTTCCGCTTCCTTCGCCTCGGCTTCCTTGAGCGTCGTCAGTGCGTGATAATCCGCGATGAAGTAGAAGGCGTTGCCGCGTTCCTGGAGCGCGATGTGCTGGCGGATCGCACCGAAGTAATTGCCGATGTGCAGTTTGCCCGATGGCTGAACGCCGCTGAGTATCCGAAGGTTCGCTGATGGGGGCATGTCAATCTCGATCAGGCTGGGCTTTCGCACAAAACACGACACGGTTACAGTAGCGACGGTTCACTCCCGTTCCAGTTATTCAGCCGAAGCACAGGTATGGAAACCGACACGATCACCGAAACGATTGCCGACCCGCGGACGATAACCGACCTCGAAAAGCAGGATGAAATCCTGCTCGACGGGCTGAAACTTGCACTGACATCGGCGAGCGATCATCGGCTGTTTCGCTGGGGGAAACTCGCGGGTTTGTTCTCGAGCCGCACGGGCGCAGCGGGTGCGGCGGCCACGTTCGCTGTGAAAAATGGCTTGCTCGAGACGGTTCGCACGGAGAATCGTGGGAAGCTCGTCGTCGAGTGGGTGCGGGCGATGCCGAAGGCGGTCGAGTACGTTCACGAACGCGATTCGCCGAAAGCGGTGTTGCGGGAACTGCAATCGGTGATCGGGGAGACGCGCGAAGGCGTGCCGGTCTGGATGGCGATGGCCCGCGATGAAACCGCACAACTGGCGTTACGCTTCGAGCATCATTCGCGCGACATGATGAAGCGACTCGACGGCCTCGCCGAGCGTGTCGAAGCCGCCATCCGCCGGGCGGAAGCGGCAGTGCCCGTGATGGGCGAAACCGTTGCGAGTTCAGTACCGTGGGGCGTGACGGCACTGGAATATTTGGACCGTCGCAAATCGAGCGGCGGGGCCGGTTGGTGCCGTTTGTCCGAACTCTTCCACGCACTTCGCGAACAGATCGCCGACCTCAGCGTACCCGGTTTCCACGACGGTATTTGCCGCCTCTACGAAGCCAAAGCGATTCGTCTGTCGCCCCCCGCCGACCCCGAAACCGTGCGCGAACCCGAGTACGCCGTCGTCATCGGCGGCATCGCGATGTGGGTCGTCGGGCGATAAATCGCATACTACTTGACCGCAATCTTGCGACCGGCCAGAAGTTCTTCGCGTTGAACTTCGAGAATATAATCTTCCACTGCAATGCGTTGTGGACCTTGCACTTTAATATAGGTGTTCCCGTATGTGGTGTCATTCCCACGTTCGCGAAGGTTCAACAGTTGGAGAACCGAGTATCGGGCTTTCACGCGATCGCCCATTGCCAGTTGAACCAATGCGAGCCCATACCACGAACCTGGCTCGCGGTCGTAATCTTCGATTGCCGCACTCAGATGCACATTCGCACTTTGGAAGTCGGACTTTTGCAGAAACTCCACGCCGGTGTAATAATTTTTCGACGCGAGTGCCTCGTTGTACTTCCTCAAGTTCGAAGCCGGTGCCGCTGCATCGGGGCCACGTGTAGCCGGTGCATTCGGCTTGCCGTTGTTTTCGAGTATCGCCCGCTTTAAGTCTTGAATATCCTGCGAAGTCGCCAAGTTTTTCGGAAGATTGTCGGCAATCGCTTTCGTGTTGGCAGCGACCTTGTCGATGCTCTTTCGTAGTTGTTCGATCGCCTCGCTGTTCGAACCGGAACTTGGCTGAGGGCGTTTCTCAGCGTCGACGACCGCTTTTAAGTCGGCTTGCAGTTTACGGATTTGGGATTTCAGAGCGTCTGTCTCCGAATCCGCAACGGGGACCGGTACGACTGCGGGTGCGGCAACGGGTGGTTTCAAAGTGAAGTTCAACTTTTCGCGCATCAATTCTTCAATCCAGAAGGTTTGCGAATTACTAACGAAGTGAAACTCCTTCTCGCCCGTAACTTCCATTAACGTTTCCAACGAGACCTTTAATAAATGGGCCGCAACGAGTTGTTGCTCGGGACTGAATACCTTTTGCACCCTTGCCAAGTTCGCTTCTTGGGGTTTCGTTAGCGGTTGTGTCAATTTTGGTTCAACGTTTTTCAAGACATTCTCTGCATCGCTGAGAGAGATAGGAAACGTGCGTTCGTTGGAAAGGTCTGGATGTTGGAGAGTAGCCACGGCGTAGGATGCTCCGCCTGTCAAATAGATTTTCTTACCGTTACACTTGATCTGTTCGAGTAACTTTTTCATTTCTGGCTGAATCGTAGACTTGGTGTAATCCGCTGCAATCGTATCCATCACTGCGAGTTTTTGGCCACTCGCGGCGAGGACTTTCGGATCTTTCGCGAGTTTGCTTTCGAGTGCCGCCGTACCATACTTGCCCTCACCGGAATTCGAGTCTGGTGGACATAACCAAGTCTCTTTGCCAGGGGCCAGATAGCCGAACTTGGTATTTCCGCTACCAATGTCGAAGACCATCATTTTGGTCAGATCGACCGGCACGCCGAGTTTATCTTGCTCTCGGGCAATCGCGAGCAATGTGTAGCGTACTTCCAGGTCGTATGTGATCGATGTCACACTCGTGACTTTTGGAAGTTTCGCTTTGAGTTCGAGCTTCAAGTCCTCGATCGATTTGACTTGCGAAACCACTCCGCTGCTGATGA
>JANXNT010000517.1 GCA_025353985.1 Limnoglobus sp. | reverse complement strand
AGCGTGCTGCGGTCGGCGTCGCCAGGTGCGACGATCTTCGCATCGGGCAGGTCGAACGTGCCCCGCACCGGTTTCGCGTCGATCAGCTTCTTATTCAGCAAATCGCCCTCGGCGTGCAGTTCGAATTCGACGACACCACCCCCGCCACCAAGCCGATGGCAGTGCCCGCAGTTGGCGTGCAAGTACGCTTTGGCCCGGTCGTTGACGGGGGCTTTCTCGTCGTGCGGGTTCGTGTGGCGTTTCAGTTTTTTCAGTTCGGCTTCGGTGTAAACTGCGGCCGGTTTGTTGTCGTTGCCGACGCGATCCATCAACCCGAACTCGCCGAGCCACGATAGCTGGTTTTTCGCACCGGCGACGGTTTGTACTGGGCGGTTCAATTGCTCCCGGTTGAAGCCGAGCGCGTATTCGGACCACGTGCTATGGCACTGCATACACTGCACGCGGCTGGCGTACGTCCAGGTTTGGTCGCGGGTGCCACCGGGGTAATTGTCGTCCTTCACCGTAAACGATTTCTCCGAGCCATCCGCCGGGACGAGGTCGGCATCGGTTTGGTCGTCGCGCCAGGCGTACGTGTACGCCTGCCAGTTATCGCCGTCGAAGTGCAGAACCTGCGTTTCGAGCCGCTTGTTCGTGGCCGGATTCCCGCGTTCCATCTCGATCGAGATCGTCTTCGCCAGTACGCCATCTTTCGGCAAGTGAATGTGGTACGGTCGCCACGTGACATCGCCGGGCGGCGTTTTCTTGTTCGCGAAATCGGTCGCCACGGACGTACCCGGCAGGCCGAGCAGATACTCCGAGGTCGTGTAATCTTGCCACTGGTGCGCGATGATCTCGAACGGATACACACCCGTGGCGGGCGTGTTCGCTTTCACCGACGAGAGCAAGCCGCTTTGCGAAATTGTGCGTGGGAACTTCGTGCGATCTTGTGCCGCAACGGGGTTCTTTTCGAAGGTGAAGATCGTTCCCGCGTCGTAGTCCACAGCGTAAATTTCGCCCGCGTTGTCTTCGCCGAACGCGACGATGCGGATGCTCGCGGCGACGATGTCATCGTAGGCGGTCACTTCGCCGTTCTTGACGGTTGCGGCCCAGATTCGCCGCGTCATCCAGTCGCCGAAGATGTACTTTCCCGCGAGTTCCGGCAGTTTCTTGCCGTGATAGACATACCCGCCCGTGATGCTGCCCGCGATGGCGTGCGATAGCTCGATCGCGGGTGGGCGGATCGGCGTCGGCCCGATTTTCACGTCGCCGTAAACCGATTTACTTGCCTCGACGATGCTCCAGCCCGAGTTGCCGCCCTTCTCGACTTTGTGAATCATCTCCCACGATTCCCAGCCGACATCGCCGACCCACAGGTCGTTCGTGGCCCGGTCGAAACTCATTCGCCACGGGTTGCGGAAGCCGTACGCCCAGATCTCGCCGCGGATCGGCTTGCCGTTGTGCGACTGGCCGACGAACGGGTTATCCTTGGGGATCGCGTAGTTCAGACCGGCGTCTTTACGGTTGATGTCGATCCGCAAAATCGACGACAGTAAGTCCGAGACATCTTGCCCCGTTTTGCGTGGGTCTGGCGGGCTTGGCACGTCGGCATCGCCAGTGGATATGTACAGGTAGCCATCGTTACCAAAGTGCAAGTCGCCGCCGTTGTGTCCGCCTTGCACGTACGTGAACAGCAACTCTTCGCTCTTAAAATCGATCTGGTACGGCTTCGCATCGGGTAGCTGAAATCGCGAAACGCGCGTGCCGTTGTCGAGGTTTGGCGACTTCTTCGATTTGAGAGTGTAACAGACGAAACACTGCCGATTCTTAACGAAGTCCGGGTGGAACACGAAGCCATACACCGATTCGACTTCGTCCGCACCCGGCGTGGGCTTAAAGTCTTGAACTTCCTTTTTGAAGTCGATCATCAACTCGGCGGTTGCGTCGGGGGAGTTCTCGAAACTCCAAAGCTTGCCGTCTTGTTCGCCGACGCACAACCGGTTCGTGCCGGGCATGTTCACGAGCAACAGCGGGTGGTTGAATTTCAGTTTGGGGAACGGGTTGACGCTCTTGAACGGCGGTGCCGCCTCGGGGCTGCCCGTAATTTTCGAAGTCGTCCACGGCAAACGCTTCGGCGCATCCTTCGGCTTCACGGCTTCCTCTGCCAAAGCAAAGTAGCCCGCAGCGGAGATCATGGCCACGAAAACCACAGCAACGCGGATACGCAAAATCATAAGAATCGCCTGCGACGGGAGAGATGGTCACTTCGTCTTAGTTTAGTCCGAGCGAACCTCGATGGCGAGTGGTATGATGCCGATATGAACCCATTACTGTCGCGTATCACGATCGACCCGGCAATCTGCCACGGTAAGCCGTGCGTGCGAGGTCTGCGCTACCCGGTCGAAACGCTTTTGGAACTGCTAAGCTCCGGCATGACAACGGAAGCGTTACTTTCCGATTATGAAGATCTCGAGCGCGAAGATCTCCTGGCCGCACTGGCCTACCCAAACCGTTTGGCCCAGAATTGACTGGTTGCTACAAGATGCGACGCGTCATACACTTTAATTTGTTCGATGCGATCCACAAATTGGAGAATCCGATGAAAGCTGAAAACTTCGACCAGACTCTGACCGCATTTCGCACCCGAGTTCCGTTTCAACCATTCACAGTCGTACTCGTGAATGGCGACCGGTTCGAAGTGGATTTCCCAGATGCCATGTTGATTCGTGCGGGTATGGGCGTGTATATCGGATCGAACGGCGTCATGGTGATATTCGATCACCAGGGCGTCAGCCAAGTAGTTGGCGGCTTGAAAGGCGAGATGGCGAACTGAGACGTCACTTCTTCTTTCGCAGCACGCCGCCTTCTTCCAGAATCGACCAGAGTTGATCCGCACTCGGGTTGCATATGCCGGCCCAACTTGCGCTGGTTTGCCGGATCGATCGGAGCAACATCTATTTAACCACTCGCGCCACTACCCCACAAACACGCCGCCAGTAAATCCCCCAATCGAATCGAAATCAAACTCGGTGGTAGGCGTGCCACTTGGCCCGATGTTCTTGCCAAGGTAGCCTGCCCAGGAACGCGTATGCCAATCAAGAAGAAGATTCATTGGCATGAAGAATAGATGAAATCGGAAAAAGAATTCCATATCTGTGTTGACATAGCTTGCAAATTTGTTAACATCTCAATTAGATTGATGTGCAGAAAAGCACATTCGGCACATCCTCTTGTTGAGGCGTGCCGACGGTTAGCACTACAGCGCAGCATTAAATCTTGCACTTATGCCGCCGTCTTTTGTGGGAAAACGATGCTTGCGCGTTTCGGCGTTGATGATAGCGGGCCACGTTCCCCGCATGCGTCAATCGCGGATGCATCGTCGTCGTCAGGTTCCGCGATTGACGCATGCGGGGAACGTAGCCCGCTATCATCAACGCCGAAACGCGCAAGCATCGCTTTCCCACAAAAGACGGCGGCATAAGTGCAAGATTTAATGCTGCGCTGTAGTGTTAGTGACTATTTCGTCAGGCGTGAGGGCAGGAATTTCATTCCGCAGAAAGATAAAAATTGAGGATTGAATACCCCCGAACTTACTTTCGAACGAATGTTGAAGTCTCAACGCCGAATATATACTCGACGTTCCTTCGCCC
>JANXNT010000484.1 GCA_025353985.1 Limnoglobus sp. | reverse complement strand
CTGACCCTGTTCGGTTTCGCGACCCAACTCGTAAAGAAACTGTTACAAGGCTGGACAGTTTGCGATCAACTTGTCGGCATCTTCGCAATACGTGTAAACGAGAACCGTTTCTTCCCGCACTGTTTGATCGTTCTCAGCATTCAGCCAAACGCCTTCGGTGACGACTGCCGATGCGCCACCGCCGATCTTTGCGAGAAGGTCGAAGGCTTTGAGTACCCACATCCGCTGAGTGCCGAACTCTACGTTGTCTTTGGTTTTCGATGGAATGTAAACCGTCAGTTTTTGGCCGCGAGCCGCACGACTCGCGCCAATGGCGGCTCCAAAATCGAAGTCCCTTTCCAGTTCGGCAGTATTGTCTTCAGACATAATTTACCTGCGTTACTTTTGGGGCCAAAACTGTCTGTTATGAATTATACTCTCGCGATTCACAACATCAATCACAGCCCACGGAAAACTCCCGTGGGCTTATCGCACTTACTTCTTATCCGCCACCCACACGTTGTTGAACACGACGGGGTCGCCGTGGTTCTGGAAGAACATTGCGCCGGGTTCGGGGACTTCGGCGCTGAACTTGCCACCCGGTGCGGCCTTTGGAAATTCGAGCGCGTCGTGTACGACGACGCCGTTGTGCTTGACGGTCACAAACGCGGACTTGGTCTTCTTCTTGTCCGCGTCGAAGGTCGCGGCGGTGAAATCGATGTCGTAGGTTTGCCACACCATCGGCGGCAGGCACATGTTCACCTTGGGCTTGCTATTCAGGTAGAAACCGCCGCACTCGTTGTGTTCGCCGCTCAGGCCGAAGCTGTCCAGTACCTGTAATTCGTAGCGATCTTGCACGTACACGCCGCTGTTGCTGCGGCCCTGGCCGGTCGAGTTCGGCATCCATGCGAGACGGAATTCGACGTGTGCGGTGAAGCTCTGGAAGGTCTTCTTGCTGCGTGGATTCGTCGCGGCAAGGAACTTGCCATCGGACAGTTCCGCAAGCTTGCCGCCATCCCAGTTTTCGAGATCGGACGCGCCGTTGAATAACACGTGCGCGCCTTCCGGGGGCTTCGCACCCAGCGTCGGCGATGTGCGAGTGACCTTCTTCAAAGTGCCTTTGGCACCCTTGGCTTCGAGCGTCAAAACGCCCTTCTCGATGCTACCGATCGCCTCCGTATCTTCCGCAGATTTCGTGATTACGACTTTATCATCCGTGCGAACCGCCACGGGTTGCAGTTTGACTTTTTCGCCGTCCCAGCCCGCGCCAGGCAGGCCGTCTTTGAACCCGACGAGTGCGAACTTGCCATTTCCTCGGGCGATCACCTGCACGCCGAGTTTGAACTTGTTGCCATCGTGCTCCATCTCGCCCAAATACTCGCCCTGAATGGCGTAGTCGGCATCCGTCTTCAAGTCGTTCGGCTCGCTGATCGCGATGCGGGGCGCGGCCTTCGGTTTCGGTTTGACATCTTCGGCCATAGCCGAGAACGACGCGGCCAGGAGTGCCGTGGAGAGAACGAATCGTCGCATGAAAACCTCGTGGAAAGGGGTGAGCGGCAACTGTGCCGCAAGTCGGGCGTCAATCCCCCGGTCGGGGACCGATAGCCATCGGTTCGCCGAGTGTACCGAAATTTCGGATGAATTGCAGGAACAAATCGAGCAACCCGCTCGCATCGGAGGATCGCCCGCCGATCGTCACCGAGTGGCTATGCACGGTAATCACACCGGCGATGCCCTTCAGCGCGATGTGGCACGAACGCCCATCGCTGTCGGCGGTGAGCTTCATTCCGGCGGGCGGTTCGTCTTCGAGGCGGTCGATGAAGTCGTTGACAATAATCGGCTTCGCGAGTTCGAACACGAGCTTGTCGAACATCGTGCCGAAGATCGCCGCGAAGTTCGGGCCACGCAGAAACTCGGCATCGGTGAAGTGCCCCGCCTCGCGCCGCCAAATCACCCGCGATGGCTCTTCCGGGTCGAGATCGACGAACACCGAATACTCGAAGTCCGGCGTACGCAGATACCCCGTGCCATCGGTTTCGACCGAGATTTCCAGGTCTTTGCGCTTATACCCGAGTTGTTCGCGCGACAGATCGAACACGCGATCGAGTTCCGCACGAATGTCATCCGATGCGATCCGCGTGATGAACTTCCGCGACGACGGACTGGCGTTATCGGGCACCTGAAACGATTTGCGGAAGTTCGTGAGTTCGCGCACTTTCATCGTGCTTTCGGAGCGGAACAACACGCGGCGCAACCGGGCGGCATCGAGCACGGGCATGTCTGCGGTGCCACTCCAGAGCTTCGAGAAATCGGCGAGTACCGTGGCCGCGTTCTGTTCGCCGAACAGGATCGGCGACTGCCTCGCGCCGCCTTCGAGGTGTTTACGCAGAAGCCGCGGGAGTTCCTCTTCGATGTAGCGTTGCAGGCTGAGTCCCGTTAAAATTTCCTTCGCATCGGCGGCTTTGCGTGCCCGCCCAGAGAACGCATCGACGAGCAATTGCGACCACAACCCGCCCTTTCCCGCCGCCAGTGGCTTCTGCCCCGGCTCGCAGGCCAACAGGCCCACCGCCTTCGCCGACGACGAAAATCGTTCGCGAAGTTCGTCCGCATCCAGGCCATCGACCGACATAAGGAACGTGCAGGAAGCGGCCTTGGTTGCCGTCACGGTTGTGAATAAATCCGCGAATGACATCGCGGTGTCATCGCGATCTTCGGGGAGCGTATCCCAGCAGTTGAGGTAGCCGTGGCCATCGGTGGTATGCCCGTGCCCGGCCCAGAACACGATGACCTCATCGCCCTTCTTCAGTTGTTTATTCAGCAACCGCAACCGCGATTCGATTTGCGACTTCGTGGCCATCGTGCCGATCGAAGCCAATTGCTGTGACTTCGGTATCCCCGCAACCTGCAACGCCACCGCGATCGCCTGTGCATCGCCATCGGCAAACGGCAGATCGCCTGCCTCCTGGTGAAGACACTTTTCGACGCCAACAA
>JANXNT010000475.1 GCA_025353985.1 Limnoglobus sp. | reverse complement strand
ACGCACACCCACGGCGACCATATTAAGTCGGCATCACTCGCGCAAATCCTTCGGCTAAAAGTGCCGTTTTATATTCATCGCCAACATGCGGAGCATATTGCCGAGTACTGCAGCGACTACGAAGAGTTGCGGGCGAGTGGTACGATCCGCTTCTTCGAAGAAGGCGTACCAATACCTCTCGGCGAAGATGTCGTCTGTCTGCCGTTCCGCGTGCCACACGATAGTGATCCAACGTTCGGCTTTCGCTTCGATGGTCTCGAACGCACTACGGGTAAATGGTGGTCGCTCGGGTATGCCTCGGACTTGGGGCACACGCCGAAATATCTCAACGAGATTTTCGCGGAGGTGGACGTTCTCGCACTCGAATATAACCACGATGTGCAAATGGAACAAAACTGTGGCCGGCCGAAACAGCTCATCGAGCGCGTGCTCGGTAGTCACGGCCACCTGTCCAACGTCCAGGCGGCGACGTTCACGAGCGAACTTCTGAAGACACGACAAACACCACTTCAAGCATTGATTCCGCTACACCTCAGCCGCCAGTGCAACACGCCCGAGTTGGCCGCAACGGCAGCGCGTGCGGTTCTGCATCCTGCCACGAAGCTGATAGTCGCCAGCCAGATGGTGCCCACGAATACACTGGCGATCGTGCCAACGAAATCGGCACAACCTACGCTAACGTTGCCCGATTCCTATGTGCGAACCACCCGGCAATTGCGCATCCCTGGCATGGACTAACGTTCACACTAACTTCAATCCGATCCGCGATGGCACGGCACGGGGCGTGGGGATTGGCTGGCCCGTCGAACCGCTGGTTTCGGTGGTCAACACGGTGCCGAAGAGCGTGAAGCTGCTCGCGTTGTCGATGTGGACTTGTAGCGTTTGGCCGATGAGCCGGTCGGTGCCTTCAAACACCACGATGTGGTCGGTCATCGCCCGCCCGGTGTACTGCTGAATCAGCCCATCCGAGCGTTCGCCGTGGCGACTGAGGCCCTCGACGAGGACTTCGAGCGTTTGGCCGATCTTCGCGCGATGATCGGCGAGGCAGTTCGCGTTTTGCACGAACAGCAGGTCGTTGTTGCGGCGCTTTTTTACGTCTTCGGGGATGTCGTCCGGGTAGCGTTCCATCGCCTTGGTGCCGGGGCGTTCGCTGTACTTGAAGATGAACGAGTTTTTGAACTTCGATTCTTGCACGAGGTCCATCGTCTTCTGGAAACTCTCTTCGGTTTCACCGCAAAACCCGACGATAAAGTCGGACGACACCGCCACGCCCGGCACCTTTTCACGGCACCGCGCGAGCATGTCGCGGTAATAATCGGCGGTGTAATTCCGCTTCATTCGTTTCAAGACTTCATCGCAACCCGACTGAACAGGCACGTGCAGATACTTGCAAACCTTCGGCAGTTCGCGAACCGCATCGAGCAAATCGTCGGTCATATCGCGCGGATAATTCGTGACGAATTTGATGCGTTCGAGGCCCGCAGTGTCGTGCATTTTACTTATTAAATCGCTCAGCCGCGTGCGTCGGCCGTCGCCGTGATCGTAAACGTAGCTGTTGACCGTTTGGCCGATCAGCGTGACTTCCTTGCAACCTTGATCGACGAGTAAACGCACCTCGGCCAGGAGGTGATCCGGGTGGCGACTTTGTTCCGGGCCACGCGTACTCGGCACGACGCAGTAGGTGCAAAATTTATCGCAACCGATCTGAATGCGAACGAACGCCTGGAACGGCGTCGCTCGCATCGTCGGGTCGCGCGTCGGGTCGTAGCTCTCGAAGCTCGATTCAACGACATCGCGACCACCATCGGTGCGGCCGAGGCTGAGCGCGTACTGCGGTTGTCGCGTCCGTTTCACTTCCTCGACGAGTGCAGGGATTTTCGCAAGTTGCCCCGTGCCGACGATCATATCGACGTACGGCGCACGATCGCGAATCTGATGCTGATCCTTCTGGGCCATGCACCCGATCACGCCGACGACGAGGTCCGGATTCCACTTCTTGTACGGGATGACGCGACCGAGCGAAGAATACGTCTTTTCCTCCGCATGTTCGCGAACCGAACAGGTGTTGAACAAGATGACATCGGCTTCGGAGGCGGTGTGCGTGAGGTCGTAACCTTGTTTGCGAAGTGCACCGATCACGAGTTCGCTATCGAGCACGTTCATCTGGCAACCGACGGTCTCGATGTACACTTTTTTCAGCGTCGACATAGTTCGGGTTTCCGTTATGAACGGGGCCGATGGAAGTAAGCCGATAGTGTATGGGAAGCAACGAAACGGGCGCAACAGTCGGCCCTTGTCGGATTCGAGCGGTTGGCCGGAAGTTAGCCCGACGCGCCAGCGAGGAATGTTTTTTCGTGCCAGCCCGATGCGCAAGCAAGAGTGCTCTTCCCACGTTTCCGAGACGGCGTGAAGTTTCTTTTGGGTTCCCCTTGCTCGCGCAGCGGGCTGGTCGGAAGTTAGCCCGACGCGCCAGTTTTGAAGTCGCGCTGTTTTGGAATTCGAACCTTTTTCTCTCAAAATGTAGGCGACCCGTGTCCTCCAATGATTTTGTAGGGGCACCCCTTGTGGGTGCCTGGGATGAATCTGCCAGTCTCAGGCAGTATGAACCGGCACCCACAAGGGGTGCCCCTACATGAGAAAAGCGCAACTTCAAAACGCGCCAGCGAGGTATGTTTATCGTGCCAGCCCGCTGAGCAAGTGCGTTAGCAAGGGTGCGCTTCGCCGTTTCCACGAATTCCTGCGTCCGCCGATTTGTTCCTTGCTTCAGTCGGTATTCTGGGTAAGTTATCGCGAATGCAAGTGGCATTTGATCGCGTTGCGGATCGGTTTGTCGATTTTCACTCAATTACCGAATGATTTGTAGTAAGTTAATTTTGTGTCGAAAGTTCGATTGAACCAGCGGAGTCGGCGACATGCCTGCTTGGAACGGTATCTTCGACCGGCTGCGACCCAAGTCATACGGACGTCGTCAACCGCTGATATTGATTAACGGGCTGGCCGAACAAGCCGAATCGTGGTTCAAAAACCGACGGTTCTGGAGCCGCTACTTCGAAGTCTACACGCCGAATATCCTCGTTTACGATGGCGAAATCCTCCACAAACGCATCGCGGAAAAGAAGCCGATTACCGTCGATTTCCTCGTCGAGCAACTCCACATATACGTGACGAACTTCGTCCAGACGCCTCCGTACCACATCGTGGCGAGTAGCCTCGGTGGTAAAATCGCGATCGAATTTGCCGCGAAATACCCGGAACTCGTCAACCGTCTCGTACTGCTCTGCCCATCGGGTATGGGCGACAAAGAGCAACTGCCGATTATGGAAGGCGTACGTTCGAGCGACTGGAATAGCGTCGTACGAAGCGTTTTCTATCGTACGCGCTACGTGGATCGCGAGATCGTTCGCTATTACAAGAACGCCGTTACGAATCGCAGATGGAAAACGGGCGTACTCCGCACGGTGAAAGGCACCACGGAAACATCCGTTCGGGCACGGATGAAGGACATTCAGGCCCCCACGCTACTGGTTACGGGCATGAAAGATCGCGTGTGCGACCCGAAGACCGCCGAAGAAGCCGCAAAGGACTTGAAAGACGGCCACTTCCTCGCGATACCGAAGTGTGGCCACGCCCCGCAGATCGAGAAGTTTCGCTTGATTAACCGTCGCGTGACGGTGTTTCTGACATCCGACATCCCGACCGCACACCCGCGCTGGTCGGAGCAACTCCTAGTCAAACCTACCCGAGTAACCAAATGACCCCCGCGCCAGCCCCGATCGACCAACGCACCAGCCCGAAACACACCGACCGCGGCGACTTCTGGATGGTGTTTCGCAAGTTCCTGAAACATGGAACCGCGATTGCTACCCCCGCCCCCAGCGGTCGCTATCTCGTTCGCGAGATGCTGAAAACGATCGACTTCGATTCGGCAAAGGTCATCGTCGAACTGGGTGCGGGTACGGGGCCGATTACTGAAGCGCTGATCAAGCGGGTGAAGCCGCACACGAAACTGCTGATCGTGGAGATCGAAGCCGAGTTCTGCGAACGGTTGCGCCGTCGGTTCCCGAACGCGGACATCATCCAAGGCGATGCCGCACATATGGATCAACTACTTGCGGATCGCGGGATTTCGCAAGTCGATCACGTCGTGTCCGGGCTGCCGTTGCCGTCAATTCCACATCCGATCCGCAAGGCAATCCTCGCGAGTGCCGCACGCAGCATGGGGCCGAACGGCGTGTTCCGACAACTGACCGTGATGCCGTATGTGTACTGGAACTTCTATCGTAATTACTTTGAAGATGTGACGTTTAAGCTCGTTCCATTGAACTTCCCACCAGCGGGGGTTTACTTGTGCAAAGGCTTTAAGCCGAACGCCGAAAGTAACGGCAAGTAACCGAAACGGGCGATTTTAGTAATCTTAACACACCGGCTCGCGATTCGTCGCGAGCCGTTTTTCGTACCATCGGAGCCGACAGTTATGGATCGCACGGCTTGGCTCGCACCCGTAGTCAATCATCGGCTCGTACGCAACATTGCGGATGCCGGTTCCGTGCGATTGGCGCACCATCGCATTCGCGAACTCGATAGACTCGATGCGGCACGTTGCCAGGCGAACATCCTGACCAAGCTCGTTCGTTACGCCAAGAACACTCGTTTCGGCAAGGATCACGATTTTAGCCGCATTCGCAGCGTGGCCGACTATCAGGCCCGCGTACCGGTTCGCGAATACGAATACTTTTGGAACACGTACTGGAAAGACGCGTACCCGAACTTTGACGACATCACGTGGCCGGGCAAAATCCCGTACTACGCGCTCTCGAGTGGCACGACTTCCGGCGGCACGAAATATATTCCCGTTAGCCACGAGATGGTGAAATCGAACCGCAAAGCCGCACAAACGACGATGGCGTTGTTTCGGCACACTTACCCCGAGCATCGGATATTCAACGGCAAGTTTTTCTTCCTCGGTGGCAACACCGACATGAAGACGCACCCGAACGGCAGCCTGTACGGCGACCTGAGCGCAATTGCGGCGCGCGAAATCCCCGAAGCGGTGCGGCCGTACACCTTTCCGCCGCTGGAATTGAGTCGCATTCCCGACTGGAAAGAGAAGATCCGCCGGTTCGCCGAAGTCGCCGTGAAGGAACGAATCACTGCGATGAGCGGAGTTCCTTCGTGGATGGTGCTGCTATTCGACCAGATGAAACAGATCACCGGGAAAGCGACGATATCCGAGATCTGGCCCGAGTTTCGCTTACTGATACATGGCGGGACGAAGTTCGATTCGTACCGCGAGCTATTCCAGAAAGAGATCGGCGGGGATCGCTTTCAGTTTTGCGAAGTTTACCCCTGTTCCGAAGGGTTTATCGCGACCGAAGACCCGCGCCACAAGCTGTTGCGATTGGTGCCCGATCACGACATTTTCTTCGAGTTCATCCCCGTGGCGGAACTCGGTCAAGAGCGGGCGGCACGCCACACGGTTGCGAACCTCGAACTCGGCGTGAATTATGCCGTCGTGCTGACGTCGTGTGCCGGTGTCTGGAGTTACCTCGTCGGAGACACGGTGCGGTTTGTCAGCCGCACGCCGCTTTTGCTCGAATTCACGGGGCGAACGAAGTATTTTCTCTCGGCGTTCGGCGAGCACCTCATCAGCGAGGAAGTCGAAAAAGGCATCGCGCATGCCGCGAAAGTGTGCGGGACTTTCGCCGTCGAGCACCACGTCGGGCCGGTGTTCCCAACCGAGCCAAAGAAGCCCGGCTTCCACCGCTATCTCGTCGAATTCAACGGCCCACCGCCCGATCTGGCCCGCTTCGCACACGAACTCGACCGCGAATTGATCCGCTTGAACGAAGACTACGAAGCCCACCGTGCGAACGATCTGACGATGCTCATCCCCGAGGTTCTCGCGGTGCGGCCTGGTGGTTTTCGCGCAATGATGGAAGCGCGCAAAAGCGACTTCGACTTCCAGGGCAAAGTCCCCCGAATGGACAACGGCGGCAAACTGACAGCGGAAATGTTCCAGTGGCTGAGCGCGAATGGCAAAATCGGCCACTGAAAATCCACTCATGCCCACGGACGAACGTCCGTGGGGAGTTCCTGAGAGTTGACTTGTGGAGTGGAATTCCCCATCCAATTAGGACCGAGTATGGGCAATCACCTGAAGGGCTGCGGTTGCCGCCGATGCCGGAAAGGCATGCATACCAAGTACGGCGGTAAACTGCTTCAGAAGATTATCCGCAGCGTGCGTCGAGTCACAAAGCAGGCACTCCGCCGCGGCGATGAGCCACCTCATACGCGGTCCATCGGCTACACAGACTAAACTTCCTCGAATCGATCAGTGAGAAAATGATTCGCAGGATATTTCCTGACATCATGCGTTAGGAGTTGTGCACGATAGGACATTGCGACTGCTGATTGCACGGGTGCCACGACAAGGTCGGGCATATCTCCATCCGTGTGGAATTTCTATCGGGCTGGCAGGAAAACGCCTGGCGCGTGGAGGCAACAATCATGGCCGAAGCCGGGCAACTGGACGTCATCGCACTGAGGGCGGCATCCTTCTTCGGGAAAGAATGAATTTTGGATAGTGTGAATGTAACCGGAGGGCTTACAGATGGACGATGCAACAGTCTGGGATGCGCTGAATCCGGTAAGCATCTTCCATTGCCGACCGGATGAATTTCGCGGGTACTTTCCCTCGATCTGCCCCGGTATTTCTGGATGCCAGGGATGGTGTCGTTGTTGGCATTGCCGGCCGCCGGTGTCTGGAGCTGCTGGCAACTCTGGCAGATAGCCGGTATCTGGGCACTGCTGACGCTCGTGCCGTTCGGTATCGTGTGGGTATGGCTGATGGCCGCCGATTTGGTGTTTCGACGGCAATCTCCCACTCGCGCAGAGCGGGCAGGGTTCGATAACGCGGTCATCAACTGGTTCGGGCTGGTCGCCGTTCTTGTCTTGTGGCCAATCGCAACGCTGGCCGGTGTGGTGGCCTTGGCCGTGTGGTGCATCGGGTACCTTGCCCGATTTTGTTAGCTTCGGGGTTTACTGACTGACTGGACCATGAGAAAATCAAATTAAATACGGAGGTCTGCTGGATGCCACTCCCTGGTTTCAACGCATTCGGTGACCTCCCCGATGGAAACCATCCGGCTTCCCTCGCCGAAGTCATTGCTCGCTTCGGCTCTGGGAGCGTTCAACGGGCAGCAGTTACCGGTCGCCTCCAAAGAATTTACCAGCTGGCAGTAGGGACCAACCAACTGGACCGACTGGTTGTTTTTGGAAGTTACGTTTCGGACGTGAACGATCCGAATGATGTGGACGTGATTCTCGTGATGCGAAATGATTTCCGTTCCGAGGCGTGTCCGATAGAGTCGTCGATACTCTTCGATCACACTCGTGCGAATGACGAGTTGAAAGCGAGCATTTTCTGGGTACGCCCCGATATGCTTTTCGGTGAGCCACTCAAGGAGTTCTTGGCCTTTTGGCAGACCAAGCGAGATGGCCGACGAAGGGGCGTTGTGGAGATTCGACCATGATTGCGACTGACCAGGAACTGAAAATCACACGGGAGCGGGTTTCTTACCTCGTCGATCTTCTGGCCCGGTTGCGTGTCAGTAGTCGGCCCGAGGAATTGGCCCTCGTTTCGAGTGGGTATCGAGCCGAAGTTGAACGCATGCAACGCGAGGTTCTCGATTACCTCACACAACCGGCGACGGCAAAAGCGGGCTAACTCACAGTAAACTGGCTGCAGTGTGCAAAAAATGGCGAAGCCGCAAAAACTATCAAGTGTTTTCTGGCGTACGATCCGGTTTGTGGCTGCGGGCAGTGGCATCGGCTCGCTGGTCGGCACCGCGTTGGGTCCGTGGCTGTATCCGCAACTATCCGAGGGTCTGGGAACACTCGATGAACAGGAGCTTGCCCGATACGGCGGAACCTTTTTCGGCATCTGGGTGGGCTTAGCTGTTGGGGCGACGGCGGGTGTGATTCATGCTGTGATGGTTCGGAGGTCGCGGTTGCGTTAACAAGCTCCGCCTAGCCTCTCAATTCCCCCTCGTACGCCGCCACTTTTCCGTAACATCAACCTTGGCGTTTGGCCTGCCCAAAATCCTCTCTCTTTTGGCGTCGTTTCACCGGTTTGCGGTTTTTCGGCGATTTCGTATCATCCACGCAAACGACCACCCGAGTTGAGGACTGTCGATGTCGAGCTTACCGACGAAACCGATCAAGAAATTGCTCGTGGCGAATCGCAGCGAAATTGCCATCCGCGTATTCCGCTCTTCGCACGAACTCGGCATTCGCACCGTGGCGATTTACTCGCACGAAGATCGCTTCGCGCTGCACCGGTTCAAGGCCGATGAAGCGTATCGCGTCGGCAACCCTGGCGAGCCGATTCGTGCGTATCTCGATATTCCCAGCATTGTGGCGCTTGCCAAAGAGGTCGGCGTCGATGCGGTCCACCCTGGCTATGGCTTCTTGTCCGAGAACGCGGATTTCGCGCGAGCCTGTAACGAAGCGGGTATTACGTTCGTTGGCCCCAACCCGACGATTCTCGGCCAACTCGGCGATAAAGTCTCGGCACGCGCGATTGCAAAATTGGCGAAAGTGCCGATTCTCTCAGGCAGTGACAAACCGGTGTCATCGATCGATGATGCCAAGGTTCTGGCGGAGAAACTCGGCTACCCCGTGATGGTGAAGGCGGCGATGGGTGGCGGGGGCCGCGGGATGCGACCGGTGTTTTCCGCAGACAAACTCGCGGATGCGATCGAGTCCGCACAGAAGGAATCGGCCGCCGCGTTCGGCGTGTCCGATGTCTTCCTCGAAAAGCTCGTTCAGCGCGCGAAGCATATCGAAGTCCAACTCCTCGGCGACAAACACGGCGGGCTGGTCCACCTCTACGAACGCGATTGTTCGATCCAGCGACGGCACCAAAAGGTCGTCGAACTCGCCCCCGCGCCGAACCTGCCAGCCGATGTGCGTCAGGCGATTCTCGATGCCGCGATACAGGTCGGCCGTGCGGTCGGCCTCGACAACGCGGGCACGGTCGAATTCCTTTACGATGCGGATACGAATCAGTTTTACTTCATCGAAGTCAACCCGCGAATTCAGGTCGAACATACCGTCACCGAAGTCGTGACCGGTTACGACATTGTTCGCTCGCAAATCCTCATCGCGCAAGGTGTGAAACTGTCCGATCCAGAGATCGGACTCGGCGATCAATCGGCGGTGAAAGTGAACGGCTTCGCGATCCAGTGCCGGGTGACGAC
>JANXNT010000929.1 GCA_025353985.1 Limnoglobus sp. | reverse complement strand
ATGGTTGCGTCGAGTTGGCGAATCCGCCCGCGCGCGGGGTTCTCGGCGTCGAGCCAACGCCCGGCCTCGTCTGGTCTCCCCCCGAGTCGCTGCGTGGGCCGATTGCCGAGGCGCTTCAGTCGCAACGCGCGTATCAGCCCGATAGTTTCGATCGCATCGTGACGTACCGCCTCGGTGGCGACGACCACATGTATCTGCCACAAGTTCGGCCGATCCGCGACCCCGAAGGCAACACGCTCGGGGCCGCAATCGTGCTCAACGACGTGACGCGGTTCCGAATGCTCGATCAATTCAAATCGGACCTCGTGGCAACCGTTAGCCACGAACTCAAAACGCCACTGACCTCCGTCCGGTTGGCCGTTCACGTACTGCTCGAAGAAACCATCGGGCCACTCACACCGAAGCAGGCCGAATTGCTGATCGATGCGCGGGACAGCAGCGAGCGACTGTTAGCGATGATCGAACATATGCTGTCTCTCGCAAAGATTCAGCGTCCGCAAGATGAAACGACATTCACACCCGCAGACCCACTCGAATTGCTTCGCAAAGCTGCTGAATCGGTGCGACCGCGTGCCGTGGACAAGCACGTCGAACTCGAGTTCGTCGAAGGCGAGCCGCTGCCCACGGTGGCGGTGGACCCCGACCGGATCGAGCAAGCGATTGGCAACTTGCTCAATAACGCGATCACATACACGCCCGTCGGCGGTCGCGTCACGCTTTCCGCCACAAGCGTCGAGGGGCGAGTGATGCTGACGATCGCCGATACGGGCGTTGGCATTCCCGCGGAATATTTGCCGCACGTGTTCGACCGATTCTTTCGCATCCCCGGCCAAAGCGACGAGGCCGGCACGGGGCTAGGGCTGGCAATCGTGAAGGAAGTGATGACCGCGCACAAAGGCGAGATTACCTGCGAAAGTACCCCCGGCGAAGGCACCACGTTCCGGATGACACTGCCCATCTGGAACGAGAGGGACACCGCATGACCACCGACGAGACGCGACCCAACCCCGAACGATTTCTGTGGCTACTGCGTGAGCAAAAACAGGGTCGGCTAAAGGTGTATCTCGGGTTTGCGCCCGGTGTAGGCAAGACTTATGAGATGCTGCAAGAAGGACTGCGACTCAAGCGGCAAGGCGTCGATGTCGTCATCGGGGTCGTCGAAACGCACGGTCGCGCTGAGACGGTCGCAATGATCGGCGATCTCGAACAACTCCCTCGCCGCAAAGTCGAATACCGCGCGGTCGTGCTCGAAGAGATGGACCTCGATTCCGTTTTGAAACGTCGGCCCACGGTCGTGCTGGTCGACGAATTGGCGCACACGAATTCCCCCGGCAGTCGCCACGCGAAACGCTATCAGGACGTCGAGGAATTGCTCCGTAGCGGTGTCAGCGTGATTACCACGATGAACATCCAGCACCTCGAAAGCCTTTACGAAATGGTCGAACAATTCACCGGTGTGAAAGTGAAGGAGCGCGTGCCAGATCACGTTCTCGCACAGGCGAATCAGGTCGTGAATGTGGACCTTCCCGCAGAAGA
>JANXNT010000394.1 GCA_025353985.1 Limnoglobus sp. | reverse complement strand
CACGCCGCTGCAATTCGACATGACCGACCACGCCCGTATGCGAGCGATGCAAGAGTGGAACTGGGGCGAAATGAAGTAAGAAGCGAACCCACTTTTGTGATGCTTGTTACACCGATGACACACTCTTCGCGTAAGGTGTACTCGCACGCAACTCGTTCACAATCTCGGGGGTTTACCGATGATCCGCTCTCTCGGAGTCGTCATAATGTTACTCGCATCGTCGTTCGCCTACGGTGGCGATGTCGGCTTTATCGAAGATTTTGCACTCTCGAAAGACCGCCCCGCCGTACTGAAACAACTCATCCCCGGTACGGACGATTTCTACTACTACCACGGGCTGTATTTCCTCAACATCGAGCAATTCGACAAAGCCGAAGCGTTGCTGAAACCGTGGAGCGAACGCCACGGGAATACGGCACGGCTGGTGGAAATTCAAACGCGACACGCCTTGCTGACGTACGAGCGCGACCCCAAGAAAACCTTGGACTACGTGCGAAACAAGCTCGGCCTCGGCTTCTACCATCAGAAGGAAGTCGTCGGTGCGGCACCGAATTTGCCAACGAAACTCGACCCGAAAGCGATCGCCCGCGAGACGCTCCTTATCAACTCGTTGAGCAACCTTCAAAACCTCAACAACTTCGAAGATTCGTCGCTCGATTGGCTGAGCGCCACCGAGTTATCGCCCGACAATCGCCGGATTTTACTCAGCCGCCTGTCGCGGCCCGATGCGAAAAATCTCGTCTCGCTGATCGACGCCGACCTGCGGCACGTGAACTCCGGTGGCTTCGGGTCGCTGCCGATTCACAACCAACTCACGCTCGTTCAACTCGAAGAACTGTTGAAACTTCGCCCCGAGTTATTGAACCAAACGAACTTTCTTTACGCGGTGATCGCCAAGTTGCACCCCGGTGCGGACGACGATTGGAAGAAGGATCGGAAAGTCGCGCTCGCGTATCTCGAACGTCTGCAAGCGTTCGTGACGAAGTTGGCATCCGCACACAACGCGCTGAAAGCCCACGTGCTGTATCACCGGCTCGCGTTCGACCGTGCTCAGGGAACGTACGATCGCGCGCGATTCCTCGCGTACTTGGCGTTGCCACGCAACCAGGGTTACATGTCGAAGGATCTCCTCGAAAAGGAAGATTCGCGACGGTACCCCGCCGACCTGAACGCGGATTACACGCCGATCACTCTGCTGCCGCGGATCGGCTCCGATGAACCGCTTGTGCGGAGTTACTTGAAAGAGTTTTTCGTCGAAGCGGCATCGGCGAAAGAGTTCGAGCCGTTTATTAACGACTTGTATTTGAAGCATCTTTTCGCCGAAACGAAGATCGAGAACGGCCTCGGCGATGGCGAACAGTGGGCCTCGCAGTTACCCCCGGAGTTGTTCC
>JANXNT010000214.1 GCA_025353985.1 Limnoglobus sp. | reverse complement strand
ATCGACGACCGCGTCGCTTGCGATTTTCCAATCGGTTCGCGCTTCGAATTCGCTTGCGGTCCACGCGGCCGATGCGGCGGTTTCTGCGGCGGTCCACGCGGATGATGCATTGCTCGATGCGGTTTGCCACTTCGATTCGGCGGTCGTCATGTCCGACGTGTACTTCGACCACGCCGCCGATTCCCTTGTATTCCAGGCCGAATTGGCTGCGTCGAGGTCGGCGTTGAACGTGTCGACGGCGGCCGCATCGTCGGCGTTCCACCGTCGTTACAATCATCTGTTTTTCTGTTGGATAGCCAACTTTAATAGCTAACTTTGGATCGGTTTTAATGAATGCTTAGCTGCGGCCAGTGCATTCGGTTCTGCGTCTGGCATCGCGATACCTTTTCAACTGATTCGGTGCGTTTGTTGCAGAACGCTTTCTAATAGCCCTTCGACCTTGGCGGCCCATTCGGCCATACATTTCTGGCCCATCGCCTCGGGGTCGAGTTCGCCTGCCCGGGACACCAACCGTCGAAAAAATTCTCCATATACCGAAACGATTTCTGTAATCGTCATCGAGCGGTCGTACACCACATTCGTCCGCTTCGGCAACCCGCTGAACGTCTTCACGCGGAACGTGCCGATTGGAGTTTTGGTGTGGACGATGTCCACTTCCCGGCCCTGGAACGGGAACGACAACATCACTTCCGCCTCACTCGAGTCCATCAAGTCGGTGAGCAAACGCAGCAGGCTCCGCAAAAATAAGGAGCCTTCGCGATCGATGCGCAGCGGTTCCGTCCACCCGGCGACCGCGATTTCGGCCTCGTCGTCCTGCGCGAGCAGTTCGACGATCCACGCCGTCCAGATGTGGAAGCACTGCGCCTCTGGATAATCGCTCGGACGTTCGGTGACGATGTCCAAACCCTTGGGCGCAATAGCGGATAACTCTAATTTTAGCATTTAAAAGTAATACCTATGTAAGACATTATGACGACACATATGAGTATCACTTTTTCGGTGGCACACGCTTATCGCTTGGGTTGAGCGGATACGCGGTTACAACATTTCCATCCGAGTCGATAATAACTATTGCTTTCGACGTCGGCACGGTTTCGATCTCATTTTCTTTGCCTTTTACCTTGGGTTCTATGGGTCGGATCACATTACCGATTTTGTCCGGCAACGCAATCACGTTTTCGCCGACCTTTAGCTTCGGCCACAGTTCATTGATTAATTTGGCGGCTTTCTCGTTGTCTGTGAATTGCCCTTCTGGCTTGCCGGGGAACGGGTTGGGTTTTTTGTCTTTGCCAACGCGATTTGGATTCGGTCTTGCTCTACTATCGAGGGCGTCTTGTTCCACTTGATCACCGTGATCTCGAAAAGTATGCCCCCACGGTCCCTCATCGTTTTTCAGTTTTGCTTTGATCGGTACGGCTCCGGGACCAGCCCCTGGTGCAGGGTCACCATCCTTTGCCTTCGGTGAGTCTTTCGGCTTCTCGTCACCGACTGGCTGCGGTCCCGCACCACAGAACATCGGTGCCAACCGCGCGCCGAGCATTTGGCCGTTGCTGGCGTTGACGTAGGCGTTCCACGCAGTCGCCTCTGCGCCGATGGCGGTGGCGTTTGCGCTGTTGATCGCACTCGTGAAGGCGGCGGATGCAGTCGCTTCTTTCGAGTTCCACAATGCTAATGCACTGTCGTATGCACCCGAATAGATTGTGTAGGCATTGTCGTTCGTCGTCTTCCAGACATCATTGGCGGTCTTCACATCTGCGTTGTAATCTTCGACTGCATTCTTTGCATCGAGATTCCAGGCATCGACGACCGCGTCGCTTGCGATCTTCCACTCGACGCGGGCCTCGAATTCGCTTGCGGTCCACGCGGCCGATGCGGCGGTTTCTGCG
>JANXNT010000300.1 GCA_025353985.1 Limnoglobus sp. | reverse complement strand
TGTCAAAGATGAATTCGTGTGAATGCGGCTACCAGTCGGTTTTGTGGGTGGGCTTCTCTTCGTCATCGTCCGCATCGTCGCGTTCGCGGGTGTTGCGTTCGCGGATCAGATTGCGGACGCCGACGACATCGTCGTCGTATTCGTCGTTTGCGAATGCGTACTCTTTGGTTCGCAACGACAGGAGGCCCACACCGCCAACGGTGGCGACGGCGATGAGCGGGATGCCCCAACCTAGCCAACCGTATTTCTTTTCGAGCTTTCGCGAGTCTGGCGTGGCCCCTTCGCGGGCGGCCACAACCGCTTCGGCCGTACCTAACGCGAACAGTGAGGCGTACCCTACTGGGACTTGTAGCAGCAGAATTAACCCCATGAACAACGGGCGCGGCGATGGCACTTCCATCCGGCCAAACGACAGCGTTTTGACTGTCATCAGCCAGATTCCGACCGCCATGAGTAACAAGTCCAGCCCGCAAAACATCGCTGTGTACCCGCAAGTCACGCAAATGAAGATGCGTAACCTTAGATCGCGTTTGAGGAAAAGGCGAAGGATTACCGCACGCACCGATCGGTTTGCAATACATTTTCCTTATGACGCCCATACCCCGTAAGCCGCGATTTCGCGGCACGTTGCTCGCTCTCATCGCGTTGGCGTTCCTGCCGACGCTGATCCTGTTGGTCCTTACGTATCGGCAGGCCGTGCGCCGTGCGGAGGTGGCGTTATCCGACAATGTGGCCACCGCGAATCGACGTGCGACTTCGTTGCTGACCGCAGCGGACAAAGCGCTATCGCGGCTTCGGAATGACGCGGCGGGCCGTAGCCATGCGGACACTCAGAAGCAACTCGTCCGCTTGGTATACGAGGACTTGCGCTTCCGCGAAGCCGGTCTGAACGACCCCACGGGGCGTTTGGTTCTGACGAACTTCGGCCCCGTCGAACCGCCGATACTCATCCCCGAAAGCGAGCGTTGCCGACCGGGCGAGAATCGCTTGCAAGTCGTCGGGTTAGTGAAAACGGCGATCATGCGCGAGAAGTCGATCATCATCGGCGTGCCGACGGAAGCGAACGGCTCATTGAACGTGCTCGTCGAACCCTCGGCACTCACGGTGTACCTCGACGATGTCGATTTGGGGCCGCAAGGGTACTTGGCGTTCGTGCGTGCCGATGGGCAAGTCCTCGCCGCTGCCGGTTCGCCCCCCACGGTGGATGGCTATCTTCAACCCAGCGAGGGCCAATGGCTGACCGCCGAACGCAAGACCGACGATGGCCAGATTCGAGCCGTGGGTGCCGTGCCGCAAAGTTGGGCACTACGCGGCTGGTACGATAATCTCGCGATCGTCGGGCCGGTGGCGGTACTTTGCAATGCTGCGCTCATCGCGTTCACGTATTATCTCACACGACGGCGGACGGGACTCGATCACGATCTTCGTCTCGGCATTCAACGCGGCGAATTCGAGGTGCATTACCAGCCCGTCGTCGACTTGAGTACGGGCGTTTGCGTCGCGGCCGAAGCACTTCTACGCTGGAAACACCCCGAGCAAGGCGTCATCCGGCCCGATGTGTTCATACCGATCGCTGAGCAAACCGGCGCGATCGACGACCTGACGTTGTGGCTCGTTCGCAGGGCGGGCACGGACCTCACCGATGTTTTCCGCAGTATGCCGGACTTTTATCTGAGGGTGAATTTACCGCCCGTGATGTTGACGACGAACACCGCCGCCGACGT
>JANXNT010000295.1 GCA_025353985.1 Limnoglobus sp. | reverse complement strand
GGTTGATCGTGAAGTTTGAAGATTCACATCGTGACCGACCTCTCTCAACTGAAAGTGAAAATGTTGGCGATTGACACGCGATTAGAAGTTTCAATTCGGATATAATAATTGCGCCGCGATTACCCAAGTCCCAGTTACCATTAGGATGATCGGCCAAGATACGATTTTGAACGGTGAACTGAACACGAAAGACAGGGGTATTCGCGAACTGATCGAAGGTGCCTTCCATCTTGAGTCGTAACTGCGGAGACGGAGTCAGGATGAAGAATTCATATCTACGACGTATCGCACCTATTAATTTAGGGTCTGAATTCTCTAGTGTATGGCAACTTTGGCCATCGAGTTGCACGACGAACATTTGTATTGGTGGCGAATCGAATTGTACTTGTAACACCCCACTCGAAACTATAAGATTATTACTTGCCTCCACCCGATACCCGCTCTCACTCGTTTTCCCATCCCACGTTGCCAAAAAGTCGAACGTACACCAGCGTACGCTGCCATCGGGCCAGCGGTCGAGCACTTTTGTTTGCAAGACTTGTGGCGAACCTTTGGGGCCGATGAGCTGGAAGTATTTCTCGTCCGAGATTGCGGCGCGTGGCCATGGCAAACCGACGGAGACGGGTTCCCCGCGACGCGCGCAAGGTTCCAACGTGTGAAACGATAGTGGGCACGAAAACTTTGTCGGCATGAACGCTCTCTGTTTGGGCGAAACTGTTCCATAATGAGTTTATGACACCAACCGCCGCTCGCCCTCTGGTCGTATTTGCCGACGACTGGGGCCGCCATCCTTCGAGTTGCCAACACCTAATCGGCAAGTTGCTCGGGCACCGCGAAATCCTCTGGGTGAACACCATCGGCACCCGCCCGCCACGGCTCGATTACTCGACGCTGAAACGCGTGTCGGGCAAGTTGAAATCGTGGACGAGTGGCGCGCGTAAGCCCACAGATTCTGCGGACATTGAACCGCAATCGCCACGCATCCTTTCGCCGAAAATGTGGCCGTCGTTTCACTCGCGAATGGCGCGTTCGCTGAATCGCAAATTGCTCCTGCGTGCGTTGCGGCCCGCGTTCGAATCGCTGTCGCAAACGCCGAACGTCATCACCACGCTGCCGCTCGTTGCCGACCTCGTTGGGGAATTGCCTGCGAACCGTTGGACGTATTATTGCGTCGACGATTTCAGCGTTTGGCCCGGTTACGATGGCGTAACGATGGCAAATATGGAACGCGATTTATTACCGAAAATGAACGAAGTGGTTGCAGTCAGTGACACACTAGTGTCACACATTAGCAAGTTTGGCAAAACCGCAAAATTACTCACGCATGGCGTCGATCTCGATCACTGGCGACACTCGCCTCACATCGAACTCCCCGAGTTTGCGGGGCTGGCAACGCCACTTATCGTCTTCTGGGGCGTCATCGATCGCCGTCTCGATC
>JANXNT010000283.1 GCA_025353985.1 Limnoglobus sp. | reverse complement strand
TCGGCCCCTTCGCCGGTCAGCGCGACTTTGTAGCCGTTCTGGTGGACGGTCCGCGCCAGGTGCATCAGTCCCAAACACGACGTATCGATCACGGGGCACTCCGCCGCCGCGATCAATTCCGGGTAGTCCGCACGCAATTCGTTCGGCCCGCACGGTACCACGATCGGATTGCATCCGAGCGATTTCGCCACGCCGAGCGCCAGCGATTCTTCGTCCAGCCCATCGCCTTTAACGGAGATCGTGAACGTCGGAATTGGCCGACCGAGTACCTTGTTCGCCATCGCTACGACTAGCGACGAATCGACGCCGCCACTCAGATACGACACCACCGGCACGTCGGCCCGCAGCCGCCGCTGCACCGCACGCAACAGCACGTCTTCGAAGGCATCGATCGTCTTCTTTTCGTCGCGGCCGTAGTCTTCCTGCCCCGCGTCGGGATAGTTCACTTCCCAATAAATGTGCTGTTTTACGGCGTCTTCGACGCGGGTGCGGCCGAGTTTTAGGTGCAAATAGCGGCCTGGCAAAAGTACCTGAATCCCTTCGAATACCGTCATCGGGCCGGGCATCGCGAAGAAGGTGAAGATGTGATTCAGCCCGCGCAAGTCCGGCTTCGCCGTTACGAGGCCACTCGCTAGTATCGCCTTGATTTCCGAGGCAAACAGCAGCCAGTCCGAGCCATCGTGGCGAATCGTTGTGTAGAAGAGCGGGCAGATGCCGGCGCGATCGCGGCCGAGCACGACTTCGTTCGATTTCGAGTCCCACACGCAGACGGCAAACTGCCCACGCAGGTGGTTGAACAGCTTTTCGCGGTGGTCTTCCCAAAGGTGCGGAATGATCTCGGTATCGGTGTGCGTGCGGAACTGATGTCCCTTACTTTCCAGGGCAGAACGCTTCTCCGGGTAGTCGAAGAACTCGCCGTTGAAGACCGTCCAGATGCTGCCATCTTCGTTGGAAATCGGCTGTTTGCCGTCGGCCAAACCGACGATGCTGAGCCGTGTGTTTGCGAGGTGCAAGCCATCGCGGTCGAGGAAGCCGTCTTCGTCCGGCCCGCGGTGGTAGATGGCCTTGGCCATCGCGGGCACAACCCCACGCGGTGCGGGCCGTTTCCCCGACAGATCGATCATCCCTGCGATCCCGCACATGTATCCGCCCCTCGTATCGATGTGGAAAGTGTCGTTATACCCGGAACGCGGTTTTGCGGGTAGCGGACTCGAAATGCGCCTCTAACAATCGACGTAAGTCTCCATTGCAAAAGTTTTAAAACCGTGTTTTTCGTGTTTTTTCGTCTCAATAAGCCCGTTTTTTTATCGCAAACGACTGATTTGTTTCGGGGTCGTTTTCCTTATCCTGCGATGCGGACTCGGTTTGTGTCGACCGACTTCGATTACGCATAAGAGACGGCTACGACCCTTTCGCGTCACGATGCGCCTTTTCTATGTCATTGCGCGCACTTTCTATGTCACGGCGCGCCTTTTCTGTGTCATTTCGGCGCACTTTTGAGTACGTCCGTGACAGTGTGTAAAAGTCGACTTACGTCAATTAAACGCAAACTTATTGA
>JANXNT010000255.1 GCA_025353985.1 Limnoglobus sp. | reverse complement strand
CAATTGGTCTGATGCAACCGGACCGAATCGGGTTTCGAGCACATCGCGAACGCTCTCCCGGATCGTTCGCAGACGCATGAATTCGAGGGCTTCGTCGATGATTGGTGATTCGAGCATCGGTTGCGTTCCTCCAAAGAGATTCGGAAAGCGCTGGGTTGGATACGCCAAACCAGCCAGAATTTCAGTCACGGCTAACAGTGCGGCACGCTTAGTTTCGTTCGGCATTTCGCGAATCCGATCGACGCATCGCGCCACTAATACCTCTGCGGGTTGATCCGAACGCGCGAGCGTCGCCCACGGAATCAGGCCGATGTCACCATCGGCGAAAAGCTCCTCGGCTTCCCACAGCCAGAGTTCGATCACGGGCTAAGTTCCGCTCAGTCGCGTGTGGCCAAGATGGCTCGTTCGCTCGTATTGGCCCGATACACGCTGATGGCCTTTCGGCTTCAAAACGAGTGAAATTACTTCAGGAACCTGATGGTGTTCGAGAGTAATCAGTGCCACATCTTCGAACACCTGCCGATCCGCATCGGCATTCGGATACGACTCGATTTCCACCAAAACTAGCGTCGGTTCCGACTGTTCGGCGAAGCGAACTTGCATCAGCCCGTCGGGGAATCGCCTCGGCGCGACGACCTCCGATGGCTTGTGCTTCCACTCGTGGAAATCTTTATAGCCCGCGAGTTTGAGAATCGCGTCGCCGAAGTTTTCGATCAACCACTTGCTGCCGCGATCCTTGTCCTGGTGCATGGAATCTCCTCGGAGAGTAAACCGCATGATACCAGATTCGGGATGCGTTACGCCAACACGCCTTTCACGACGTCGCCGTGGACGTCGGTCAGCCGGAACTGACGGCCCTGATACTTAAACGTCAGCTTCTTGTGGTCGATGCCGAGTAAGTGCAGGATCGTCGCTTGATGGTCGTGAACGTGAACGGGATCTTTCGTGATGTTCCACGCGAACTCGTCGGTTTCGCCGTGGCTGTGCCCGCCCTTCACGCCACCGCCCGCCATCCACAAACTAAACGCCCGCCCGAAGTGATCGCGGCCCGTCGGCTTGTCCGCCGGCCCTTGCCCGAACGGCGTTCGCCCGAATTCGCCGCCCCAAACGACGAGCGTGCTATCGAGCAACCCGAGCCGTTTGAGATCCTTCACGAG
>JANXNT010000235.1 GCA_025353985.1 Limnoglobus sp. | reverse complement strand
GCCCGCCGCCCACATGCTGAAGCAGCGCGGGTGGTGGTCGCGGCCGTAGTTCGTCTTCGTCAGTCCGCCCTGGCTGTAGATCGTACGCCCGAATTCGCCGCCCCAGATCACCATCGTGCTATCGAGCATCCCGCGTTGTTTCAGGTCTTGAATCAGCGCGTAGCACGGTTGATCGACGTCTTTGCACTGGTCCTTCATGCGATTCGTCAGGTTGCCGTGGTGGTCCCAGTTGTTGTGGTAAACCTGCACGAAGCGGACGCCCTTTTCGACGAGCTTGCGGGCCATGAGTGCGGTGTTGGCGAAGGTGCCGGGCTTCTTCACATCGGGGCCGTACATGTCGAGCGTCTTCGCGGTTTCTTTGTTCAAATCGACGAGGTCCGGCACGCTCGTCTGCATCCGGTACGCCATCTCGTACTGCTGAATGCGGGTGTGCGTTTCGGGGTCGCCGACTTGCGCGAGCGTCATTTCGTTCAGTTTTTTCAGGCCATCGAGCGTCTTCCGACGAACGTCCGACGACACGCCCGGCGGGTTGTTGATGAACAAAATCGGGTCGCCCTTGGCGCGGAACGACACGCCCGCATGTTCGCCCGGCAAGAAGCCCGATTGCCACAACCGCGCGGAAATCGCCTGCACTTGCTCCTGGTTCGATGGCACCGCCACCATCACCACGAACGTCGGCATGTTCTGGTTCAACGAGCCGAGGCCGTAGCTCATCCACGAGCCGAGGCACGGTTTGCCCGTTACCTGATTGCCCGTCTGCATGAACGTGATTGCAGGTTCGTGATTGATCGCTTCGGTGTGCATCGAACGGATGATGCACATGTCGTCGACCATCTTCGCTTTCCACGGGAACATCTCGGAAAGCCACGAGCCGCTCTTGCCATGTTGTGCGAATTTGAAGATCGACGGTGCAATCGGGAAGCGGGCCTGCCCCGATGTCATCGTCGTCAGGCGTTGGCCGTTGCGGATCGATTCGGGCAAGTCTTTATCGTAGAAGTCTTGCATCTTCGGCTTGGGGTCGAAGAGGTCCATCTGGGCGGGGCCGCCGACCATGTGCAGATAAATAATGTTCTTGCACTTCGCGGGAAAGTGCGTCTCCGGTAGCGCGGCATTGAAGCCAGTGGCCGTCCCGCTGACTTTCGCAGGGGCCGCCGCCGCTGCGCTCACGGTCGCCAGCGCCGCCGCACCGAGGCCGAACCCCGTCGACGCGAAGAACTGACGCCGCGTTTGGTTCGTGATGTATTCGCGGAACGCCGATTCGTTGGAAAGAGCACGATCGAGCGGATGCATGGCGGAGACCTCGGGAGATGGATCATTCGTTTCGCGGATAAGGACTTGCCGTCACCCTACGAACATCCAGTTAGTATAACGATACACCATTAGTACTTGCAATCCAAGACATGCGACGAGAGAAACGCGGAACAGCAACCGGCTTCGCAAACAGTCGGCCATCTCGATGAATGCGGGAAAGCAGGCGAGCGTGATGCGTTGCATACTCATCAGCGAGCCGGTCGAGAATGCTTGAATCACGGGAAACAGGATCAGAAACCCGCACAAGAACCCGCGTTTGATCCATGCGCGTATGCCCAACGCGAGGAAGCCGAAAGTACAAAGCACCTCTGCGCCGAGGTTTTTCCGTTCGAAAATCCACTCCGCCGATTGCACGAACCCCGCCCACGACGGTGGCATGCGCCCCCAGCCGACGTGCGACAGCGGATGTGCAAAAAACTCGCCGGTGACGCTTTGCAGATAGATGCAGAACATCAGTACGCCGACGATGTTACTAACGCCAACGACCAGCACTTTCCACAATGATTTTCGTTGGTCGCGCGGCAGTTGCAGCCATTCGAGAAACAGCCCCATGCCGACCGCCAACGTCGTCAAGCGTGCCGTGCCCGCGATGGCGAGCGCGAGTGCCGTGAGCAGAATGCGGTCTCGCCGCCACGCCCACAGCGCGAGGCTGCATAAGCAGAACGCGAACGCTTCCTGGTATGGTGCCGAGAAAAACAACGAGAACGGGAACGCCACGACTAACCAACACGCCCGGCGAGTGAGTGACGCATCCTGGGTGACATCGAATACCCATTTGCCGAAAAATCCGAAACCGACGACGAACGCAAGGTTCGGAAGAATCAGCCCCGCCCAATACGGGTCGATACCGACACGCTGGGCACCTGCCATGCACACCGGCAACAGTGGCATGAACGCCGCCGTACACTTAAGATTCGGTTCGTAAATGTAGCCGATCCGCAGAATCTCCGCGTACCAGTCCGCATCGAACCGATACCACGGCTCGACGATGGTGCGCGAACCGCGCGCGAGTAATTCCGCCTGGCCCACATTGGGGTACGATGCCTCAACGCTCGGCACTTCCGGCGTGCCCATATCCGGTGTGCGTAAGTACCCAACGAGCAGCCCGAACGCCACCACGAGCACGCGACTCGTCGCGCCCAAAATCAACAACCATCGCCAACTCGGTACATTCGTCAAGATTTCGCCTGCCGTCTAATTGGCTTTGGATTCGTCACATTTGCCTGTGAGTTGCACAAGTCTCCTCGACCGCGCAGAGTATATATCCATTTCCACTGACATTACTGGAATTAGCCGCGACGCGCAGGCTTTGCGGCTAAAAGTTGCGCAATTCTCATGTAGGGCACCCCCGAGTAATGTGAAGTTGTAGTTGACGGTGTTTTTAGGTCATCCTGGTTTTGGTTTCTTTATCCCAACGGGATTTCAGCGATTAGCCCCAGGTCGCGTTTCGCGC
>JANXNT010000217.1 GCA_025353985.1 Limnoglobus sp. | reverse complement strand
ACGCACCAGTACGACAGCGATTGTGCCGCGTGCATGGCGTTCCTGAAAACGTACGGGCTGGACAAAGATTTCCAGTTCAACATCGAGACGAACCACGCGACGCTCGCCGGGCACACGATGGCACACGAACTCACTTACGCCAGCAGTTACGGTATGCTCGGTAGCATCGACGCCTACCGCGGCGACGAACTCATCGGCTGGGATACCGACCAGTTCCCGACGAACCTTTACCAAACGGCACAGGTGATGCTCGCGGTGCTGAACCAGGGCGGCCTCGGTAAGGGCGGCCTGAACTTCGACGCGAAAGTGCGACGCGAAAGCTTCGAGCCGGACGATCTGTTCCACGCGCACATCGGCGGGATGGACGCCTTCGCGCACGGGCTGAAGATCGCTGCCGCGATCCGCAAAGACGGCTTCTTGAAGTCGTTCGTGAAAGAGCGTTACGCGAGTTGGGACAGCGGCATCGGCGCGGAAATCGAGAGCGGCAAAGCCAACTTCACCACGCTGGAAGCCTACATGCTGAAGAAGGGCAACCCCGACAAAAACAGCTCCGGACGCCAGGAAATGCTGGAAAATTACTTCAACCGGTTCATCAAGTAAGGATCCAACGAGCAGAAACGGGCGAGTGGCTTGGCCACTCGCCGATTCTGCATGAAGGGCCGATTCTATCAGCCAAAAACGTGGGGTCATTGCCCGTGGCGTACAGTCAGGGTTGCGGTCGTTTCTTTGCGACTTGCGGGTGTTTGTTTCGCCACTCGATTGTTTTCTCCGGTTGTGCCCAAGCCTCATAGAGATCTTCGATTCGCTGATTGACGACGGACATCATCTCGTCGGTTATCAATTTGTGCTTCTTTTTGTGGCCCAGTTCGAGGTACTTGTGTGCCAACAACATGTGCGACTCGGCTTCGGCGTACTGTTTTTTTGCGAGCAAGCACATGCCGAGGTCGGATCGCGCTTTGGCGTTCGTCACCGTATCCGGCGTCGAGCGATCTTCTGGGATCACCATTCTGAGAATCGCTTACCGAGATACGCCGCGCCCAGATTGTTCATGATTGAGTTCGTCGTCGTGTGTTCGTCGCCCAGCAGCGTTTTCGCTAGCGGTAATGCCTCTTCAAAAATCTCGATCGCGTCCTTGAGTTGTCGCGTTTTCAGGAGCTGGCAGCCGACGTTATTCATCGAACTCATCGTCGTGGGGTGATCGTTTCCGACCGTCGCGCGGCGTTGTTTCAAGACTTCACGGTGGATCGCGAGCGATTCGGCATTTTTGTCATCGTCGTCCAGGGCTTGTGCGTAGTTGTTCATTGCAGTCAAGGTTTTTGCGTGCGTCGGCCCGTACCGTTTCAATCGCCCTTCCATTGCTTCCCTCAGCAAATCCATTGCCGGTTTGGACTGATCCTGCATCAGATAAATCAGCCCGAGTTCCATTTTCACCGTCAGCGTCTCATCGCTGTCAGGGCCGAACTTTTCCGCGAACTGCGGGAGGATCGCTGCTGCCAGTTTTCGCGCTTCGACGAGCCGGCTCGTGTTGTACATCAACTGGACCATGACCGACTGACACATGAGTTGCAAATTGTTGTCTGGCTCCGTTTGTCGTGCCAACAACTCCATGGCGCGGAGGTAATGTTTTTCCGAATCGGGGAATCGTCGCAACTCGAACCACGTTTGGCCGAGCGCAATTCGCGCTTTGATTTCCGCTGTAGGCCGATCCGCGAAGACGCGGTCGATCTGCGCCTCCGCCACCGTCAACGCTTCGGCGAGTGTAACCGACCGGCCGAGACCTTGTTTCGTGAGTGCCGGACGCGATGCGGCGAGGACGTGATCGACCAGAAATTTATTGAAGGCGTTCGCGTCGGCTTCGGCGGCGACTGCACGATTCCGATCTTTCACCGCACGATCTTCGGCATTCGTCGCGTTCTGTTCGGCGAGCGTCGCAGCCGTCGCTCGCTGAATCTCTTGCGTTTCGGCGTGCATCGCGCGTAGCATTTGCCACGTCGTGCCAATCACACCGGCCAACAGTGCGAGAAACACGAACGCCGAACCGGTTGCCGCCGCGCGATTCCGCCGCAGGAATTTCTGCCAGCGATACCGGCGGCTCGGGGGTGCCGCGTGTACGGCCTCGTCGGCCAGTAAACGGCCGATGTCATTCGCGAATGCCGCCGCCGATTCGTAGCGCCGTGCGGGGTCTTTCTCCAGTGCCTTGAACGTGATCCAGTCGAGTTCGTCGCGTATCCGCCGCGAGGGGAATGCGATCGTGGCGATGCGACTCGGCCGCGGTGGGTCCACTTCGCGAATACACGACAACGTATCGCGCATCGACATCGTATGCTTCCGGATCGCGGCCGTCGGCGTGTCTCGCGAGTACGACTCGGCGACGGGGCTGTACCACTATCGGGCGCGGGCGTACGATCCGGCATCGAAGCGATTCTTGCAGCAGGATCCGATCGGCTTTGCGGCGGGCGACACGAATTTGTATCGGTATGTGTTCAATGCGCCGACGGTGTATCGCGACCCATCGGGCCAGAGCGCGCTGGTGGAGTATGCGACCGCGATGGCCCGGATCGCGTTGCAGATTTTAGGTGACCAGGATGTCAAGGTTTGCATGAGCGAGGAATCGACGCGGTTGGTATACACGGCGAGTCTGGGTGTGGGCGGTTGGGGGGTGGAGGCGACATTTGGAGTGGTGATTTCGACGTATGGTCTTCCGGTCCCGCGAATTGCACAGATGGCGTTTTGCGTGGAGTCGTGTGCGCAGCTGGGGATCACGGCGTATGCGAATGGCATATTCGGTGTGGTGGCGATGAGCGTGGATTATTTCAATCCGCTCAATGCGAAGGGTGGCGATTCGTTGGCGGTCGAGATAGAATATGCCGAGCCGGAAGCGGCGGGCGACAAGTGGAAACTGCGGGTGTCGCTATCGTGTGGCCGGAAGTAGTTGCAGGGCATGGGCGACGCCCGTGGTTCACAAGTAGGCGATGTTACCGGCAGCGTAGGGCCATCGAATTCGAGCGAAAGCGGGAGGAATACTGGCAGCGCAGAGAGCGGGGCAGAGAATGGTAAGCTACCAAACTTACCTGGACCGGGAAAGCGTGGTCGAAGTCCGCATAAAATTGGTTTGAGGAAGCGATACAACAGCCGTAAAGCAGCATATGAAGCGGCAAAAAAAGCTGGGGATGGAAATCCGCCAATCGACCACAATGGAAAACTAGCTCACCCTAAACATGGGCCACATTTTCATCCAGCCGACGCTTGCGGCAAGCGTAAATCATGATCACTATTCCTATCCGAAGCGACAAGGTGGAAAAGGACCAGCTGGGTTTGGCAAAAGATAATTTCACAAGAGCAAATATCGATGATACCGGCTAAACTAATTACAGCGACGAAAATGGGCAGCACTGCAATCGTCGCTAAGTACCTACAAACTGGGTTCGATCTGAAATCGCGATCTCGCCTTGGCATGACTTTGTTGCATG
>JANXNT010000188.1 GCA_025353985.1 Limnoglobus sp. | reverse complement strand
TCCCGCAGTTCGCCGCGATCATGGGGAACTGCGTCGCAGGTGGCGGCTATCTTCCCGTGTTGTGCGACAAGATTTTAATGACCGAAGGCAGCGGGCTGTACCTTGCGGGACCGGCGCTCGTGAAGGCGGCCATCGGGCAGGTGATCGCACACGAAGACCTCGGCGGGGCCGCAATGCACGCCACGATTAGCGGGACGATCGACTATCGCGAACCGACCGACGAAGCGTGCCTCGCACGCATTCGCAAGCTGATCGACTTTCTACCGACCGATGACATCGGCCTGTCACCGGGTGCGAAATCGCATGTCGCGAACTTCGACCAATTCACCAACGGCACCGAGTACGATGTCCGCGACTTGCTCAACGGCATCGTCGATGATGGCACGTTCGACGAATATAAATCCGAGTTCGGTCAGACGGTGATTTGCGGTTACGCGCGGCTCGGCGGGCGGGCTGTCGGTGTCGTGGCCAACCAGAAAATGCGCGTGAAGCCCGCGAACGGCCCGCTCCAGTTCGGCGGCGTGATGTACGTCGATTCCGCCGAGAAAGCGGCTCGTTTCGTCATGGATTGCAATCAAACGCGCGTGCCGATTTTGTTCGTGCAGAATGTCAACGGCTTCATGGTTGGCCGCGATTCGGAACAATCGGGGATCATCAAAGCCGGGGCGAAGTTGGTGAGCGCGATCGCGAATTCGGTCGTGCCGAAGATTACACTCATCACCGGTGGCTCGTACGGCGCGGGCCATTATGCGATGTGCGGGAAGGCGTTCGACCCGCGATTCGTGTTCGCGTGGCCGACGGCCAAATACGCCGTGATGGGCGGCGATCAAGCCGCAAGTACGCTGCTGGAAATTCAGATTCAGGCAATGAAACGCGAAGGGCAAACCCCGGACGTCGAGGAACTGACACAGCTACGTCAGCAAGTCGTGGCCGCATACGAAAAACAAACCGACATCCGCTACGCCGCCGCCCGCCTCTGGGTCGATGCGATCATCTCACCCGACGACACGCGGCCCACATTGCTCGAAGCGATCGCCATCGCAACCCGCCACGACGACGGATCGCCGTTCCAAACTGGCGTGTTCCAGGTTTGAACAACGGGATGGATCCACGCAGCCTCTCGTATCCGCGTTCGAAATCTCCCAAAATTCCGTCACCCACACGATTTCTGGAAATCAAAACGTTTTCGACGATTTGACG
>JANXNT010000182.1 GCA_025353985.1 Limnoglobus sp. | reverse complement strand
TCGCAACGGGTACCGCACTGCCGACGAGCAACAGCAGCACGACGGCGGGTGCCCATCTCGCACCGACGCGGAAGAGTTTGAGTAGCGGTTCGATTGCCGCCACCGCGAAGATACAGGCGAGTAACGCGAGCAACACCGTGTGCCGTTCGGAGACGTAGCCTTGCATGATGCCGAGCATCGCGAGAATGGAGGTATTGACGATGGCGAGCACGATCACGACGCCGAACCCGACATCGTCAAAGATCGTTTTGCGGAACAGAACGACGCCGATGAGCCCAAGCACGAAGGCTGCGTAGTGTGCCGTTTTGAAGGTTTCTTTGACGATCGCTTTGACGGCCCAGACGTACTTGCTCGTATCGCGAACGGGGTCGTACCAGTCGGCGAATAGCGTCGTCTGCACGACTGGGCGCTCGCCCGTTGTGCCCTTCATCCAAAGGCGATTCGGCTGATTCCCCTTCAACTGACCAACGATGCTATCGAACGTCGGCTTGTTCGAAATCTTGCCGATCAGCCCCATGTACGGCACTGCGACGAACAGTACGCCGACGCCCAAACTTGCGAGCAGGCCGATCGCCTGATCGCGTGGCCAACGGCGCAGGAAGCCCATGATGGTGATCGCAGTGGCCGCCGCGAGAACGACCATCAGCCCTTCGGGGCGAACGAGGTACGCGACGCTGCTCATCATGCCGCAAGCGAGGAACCCGCTGACGGAACAGGTGCGGGCCGCACGCACGCCGAGCGCGAGTGCCGACGACACGAAAAGCAAGTACAGCGATTCCGAGAGGCCATCGCTCGTGATGTGCGCGATGACGGGTGCGACTTGGAACAGGATCGCGCCGCCGAAGCCGACGAACGGCCGCCCGAACAACATTCGGCCGAGCCAGTACGTCGGAAATACCATCAAGACGGCCGCAATCGCACTGACGATTTGCGCACTCGTTAGCACGGTTTGCGGAAGGCTCTCGACACTCGCGGGGCCAGTGGCGAGCGAGACGAGATAGATCATCACCGGGTAGGCGGGCGGGTGGTGGCTATCGCCTTTCCGCAGCACGTCGAGGAACGTCGGCGGTCGCGTCGTTTCCGAATTCGGGTCGGTTTGGGAAGGGGACATCGCATGGGGGTTGCCCAAGTTCAACGCCATCCGTGCGAATGTCAGGCTGTCGCGCGCGGTCAC
>JANXNT010000146.1 GCA_025353985.1 Limnoglobus sp. | reverse complement strand
CTGTCCGGCGTGCAGATGGAAATCCGCCGCGGTTGCGATTGGGTGGCCGAACAAGGCCAGCTATGGAGCCGGGCCGTGCGAACGTGCGAAGAGCAAGTCGTGCAAGCGAAAGCGGAACTTTCGGGCCGGAAGTTCGCCGATTATTCGGGGCGAGATCCCGATACGACGATCCAGGAACGAAATCTCCGGCGCGCGCAAGCGAAACTAGAACATGCCCACGAAATGGTCGCGAAGTGCAAATCGTGGGCTGGGCGATTACCGAAGTTGATCGACGAAACGTACAACGGTCGCGCCCGGCGATTGGGCCTGACACTGGACGGCGAACTCGCTCAAGCGGTCGCGCAACTCGAACGGCGGATCGCGGCACTCGAAGCCTACGCGGGGCTCCGACCCGATTTCGCCCCCGCACCGTCGGCTTCGAGTTTACCGAGTACAACGGGAGGATCGGAATCATGAAGTTCGGAGCCAACCGCAGCCAGTTGTACGATGCCCAAAAGACCGCACACGCGCAGTGGAGCATTGTCTGCGACCTCTGGACGGACATCGCCCGCCAAGAGTTCGACGAACAAACCTGGCAGCCGCTCGACCGACAGGTTAGCGATGTTTTGCGGGCGATCGACCAACTGAGCGTCGTCTTCTCTCAAGTACGTAGCGAATGCGAGTTTCAACCGTGAGCCAACCAACCGGATCGTTCGATGAAACGGAAGAGAACGCCACCATGCCCGTATCGTGGTTTCAACGCGAGCGATCTTCGTTCGCAAACCTGTTAAAAACGATTCGCGAACGTGCGGCATCGGAAGGGCAAATCGCGACGACCTTTCAGGCGACCGCCGACGAAGCCGAGAAGGAAGTCCAGCGATTGCGTCGGCAGATCGCGACTTCGCGGAAGAGAGCAAGGAACGAACTCGACGAGAAATATCAACAAGAAGCCGCAGACTTTAGCGCGAAATACGCGGGCAGGCAGAACGCCGCCGAGCGCCGTCGTGCGGATGCATTGCGGATCGCCGACGAGACGTTCGAAGATGCCGACGAAAAGACGCAGACGACTTACAAGGATCGCCTTTGGACGATCGAATCCCTCGTCGAAGCGGCGGAGAAAGAAGCCCAGGACCACAATCAGAAGCTGATTCGGCAAGTCGAATTGGGGCGGAAGAAGCTCGAAACCACGTGGCAAAAAGCACAACCGTTCCTCGACCGCGTCGGCC
>JANXNT010000143.1 GCA_025353985.1 Limnoglobus sp. | reverse complement strand
TGGCCGTTCGGTCAATCGCATCACGACAGCCAACCAGTCGCCTCGCGGCATCAAGTGGGCGAAGCGTTCGGCGGGCACGATCTATTTCCTCAACGGCTCGGGCGAACTCCGTGCCGCGCGCAATAATGGCGCGCTGGGTGCGATCTTCCCCGGTGCCGCCACCGAACCGACGCGGGTTCCGTTCAGCGCGAAGCTGACGATCCAGCGCGACGAAGAGTATGCCGAGATGTTCGCCCAAAGTTGGCGAGCGCTCAGCAACAACTTTTATGATGAGAAATATCACGGCGCGAACTGGAACCAAGTCCGCGACAAGTACATGCAGATCGTCCCGCACATCGCGCAACGCGAAGATTTATACTCGCTCGTCAGTTTGATGCTCGGCGAATTGAACGCCTCGCACCTCGGCATCTCGGGCAAGCTGTCGGTGCCCGAAGAACCGACCGCCAACCTCGGCGTGATCTTCGACGAAACCTACAAGGGCACCGGTCTGAAGATCGCCGAAGTGCTGAAGCGTGGCCCCGCCGACAAACGCGGGCTGAACCTCAAAGCGGGCGACATCGTTCTCGCCATCGATCGCATAGAAATCACAGACAAAGTGAACGTCAGCCAGCTTCTGAACAACAAAGCCAACGAGACGGTTCTGCTCGATGTGACCTCGAACCCCGCCGACCCGAAAGCGAAGCGGCGCGTCGAAGTGCAAGCGACGGATCGCCGCCGCATTTCGCAATTGATGTACGATCGCTGGGTCGACCGTAACGCGGCACAAGTCTCGAAGGATAGCGGCGGCAAGGTTGGCTACATCCATATTCCGGGCATGGACGATGCGGGCCTCGAAACCTTCGTGCGTGCGCTGTATTCGGATAACTTTGACAAGGATGCGATCGTCATCGACGTGCGTTATAACGGTGGTGGCTTCACGCACGATCAGGTGCTGAATTATCTAACGGGCAAGGAGCATACGCGATTCGTGCAGCGCAACGGCGGCGAGGGGATGGTCCTCCGCAGTTTCGACCGTAAGTGGGCGAAACCGCTCACGGTGCTCATCAACAATCGCTCATACAGCGACGCGGAAATCTTCCCGCACGCCTTCCGAACGCTTGGCCTCGGCAAGGTGGTCGGGCAGGCAACCGGTGGCCACGTGATTGGCACAACGTCGATCCGCCTCATCGATGGCACCGACTTCCGCATCCCGCGAACAGGCGTCTGGACCGTCGGCAAAAACATCAACATGGAACGCGAAGGCGTTCGCCCCGATGTACCCGTGGAGATTCGCACCGACGACTGGGCGAAGGGCATCGACACGCAAATTACGGAGGCAGTCAAAATCGTGCAAACCGACGTGGTCGCCTGGAAGAAAGCCCGCACCCCCACGACCGCCGCCGCCGAACCACCCAAGCCCGCCCCCGTGCCAGTCGCACCCGCCGTGCCCACGCCCACGGCAAAAGTCCCCACGCCAATGGCCAGCCCCGCACCGATCAAGCCCGGCGGGAATTAGAAAAACGCTCACGAGCCACCGGGTTCATCCAAATGGGAGTCTCCCACTGGGGTGAACTCGGTGGCTCGTAACGCCTACTGGCTGCGTTGGAGCCAACTCGCGATCTCTCTGACAAGCGGCTCCGAGTCGGTGGTCTTGGCGGTAGCGATGAGCCCCGACCAGTTATCCCAAGCCAACTCGACCAACTGGTCGTTACGCCGGTAATCCATGAACACCACGTCCAAGCCGGCACCAAACGAAGCGCATTCGGGCGTGAGGGAGAAGGCCGTAGCGATGGTTGCACACACTTGAGGGTAGTCTGCCGAAGCCACCCGGAACATCTCGAAAGAGAGCCGCTCACTGAAGTCTCGCGATAAACAGCTATCTGACATCTTGTTTGCATCTGCCGCAAAAATCGGTTTTCCGGGTCATCCGTTTCCGCCCACGTTTCAATCCGGCGTCGGTGTGGTACCGAGGCTGTCCGCATTTCGAATCATCCTCCACTTCACCTCTTGCGGATTGCTCGAATCGCGGCGAGATAAGTTGGGCCACCTATCGCGACCGTCGCGAAGACCACGCGCTTCGCTCCGAAGACTGCGCGGCGCGGCTAAACGGGGATCTACTTTTCGCCGAGTTCTTTGCGGACGCGGGCGAGTGCGGGTTGGACTTCTTCGAAGCCTTGTTCGAGGGCACGCATGAAGAAGTCGCGGGCGCGGGCGAAATCTTTCGGAACGCCGCGACCGTGTTCGTAGCATTCGCCGAGTTGCGCCAGGCAGACGGGGTCTTCCTGATCGGCACCCATTGCGTACCACTTGGCTGCCTCGGTCGCGTCCTTCTCGACGCCCGCACCGTCTTCGTAACACTGGCCGAGCAAACCCATTGCTTGCGGTAAGCCATCCATCGCCGCCAACCGGAAATACTCCGCCGCTTGTGGCAGATCGGCTGGCACGCCGAGACCTTCGGAGTAACAGACGCCGACCTGCAATTTGCCTTCGGGATGGCCCGTATCGGCCGCACGGAGGTACAGCTTGTAAGCCTCGGTTTCGTCTTCGGGAAGTCCTTCGCGGCCTTCGGTGTACAGTTCTGCCATCGTAATCATTGCAACCGGATCGTTCCGGTCGGCGCATTTCCGCACCTCATCGACCGACTTCCAATCGGCCTTGGTCGGTCGGCGAATCACTTCGCGGTAATCGTCGATGCAGCTTTCAAGCGAGTCGGCCAACTCGTCGATTTCCTGCAATACCGGCTCGTTTTCTTCGCCTTCAAGCAGGTAAAAGAACTCGATCACAAAGCGCAGCGTGCGTCCGAGTTGCGTTCCCCATGCTGTCGGTGGCAGCGCGATGGGGCGCATCTGCACATCCTGCCCCGATCGCGACAAATCGCGCACCCACCATGCCAGGAATTCCACCGCCACCCAACCGGCATGATTCTGGAAGAACGTCACGTCGGCGGTCACGAGTCGCTCGTTGGGGCGTCCGCCTTCGGTCCGGCGCAGGGCCGCGTGCGGCAGGTCCGCATAGGGGCCGGGCAGGCCAAGTTCTTCAACGGAGATGCCGTACACGCCCTGTATGCGGAAGTCGATTTCCTTCACGCCGGGCAGGCGGTCGAGTTGTTCGGAGAAGCGTTGGATGGGATTGGTGAAGTCGCTCATGTAGCCCCCAATTCGGGTGGGCGTTGGGAAAAAAAGCCCACCCGCGAACGGATGGGCTGCGCAGGCTTGTTGTACGAGTTCGGCGGTCAATTGTGTTCCGGGTCGCCATCGGTAAACTGCTCAAGCCGCCCCATTCGTGCGGGCTGGCGGAGTTTCAGCAGGCCCCGCGCTTCGATCTGACGAATTCGTTCGCGGGTGATGCCATACTGCCGGGCGACTTCGTCGAGCGTCTTCGGCGTACCATCTTTCAGGCCGAAACGCAGTTCGATCACTTCGCGTTCGCGCGGTGCCAAGGATCGCAACACTTCGTAGATCCGGTCGCGTAGTAACCGGGCATCGACGTGTTCGCCGGGGTTTGGCACGTGATGATCGGAGAGGAAGTCTTCGATCGAGCGTTCGCCATCGCCGCCGATCGGGTCTTGCAGGCTCATCGGCTGACGGCCTACCGCACGCAACGAACGCGTATCTTCTTCCGTAACCCCAAGCGCCGCGGAGAGTTCCTCGTTCGTCGGCTCGCGGCCGGTCAGCGAAGTCATCTCGCTACGCTTGCGTTCCATCTTGGCCAGCAGTCCGATCTGGTGGCACGGCACCCGCACCGTACGTGCGTTGTCCGCAAGTGCGCGTTGCACGCCCTGGCGAATCCACCACGTGGCATACGTACCGAACTTAAAGCCGCGGCGGTGTTCGTATTTGTCGACGGCCCGCATAAGGCCGCGATTGCCTTCCTGGATCAGGTCGGCAAACGGCAAACCGCGGTTGCGGTAGTTTTTCGCGATACTCACGACGAGCCGCAGGTTCGCTTCGGCGAGTTGCCGACGTACTTTCTGATACGTGGCACGACGCTTCCGCAAGATGCGAATCGTGGCCGCAAGTTCGTCGGCGGTCAGGTGAATTTTGTCTTGCGCTTCGAGCAAGCTCTGCTTACGGGCGATCCGTTCGTCGCCAACCGAGTCGCGGAACGCTTTCACGAGATGGCTCATCTCGTCGGCCATATCAGTGATTTCATCGACCCAGCGTTCGAGAAGCTCCGTACGCGGCGAAAGCTCTGCCATCAGGCGATTCAGCTTCGTGAGACGATAAAACCGCCCACGTTGCCAGGTTGTGTTCAGCGTCGCACCGTTACGCAAAGCCGCCGAGAAGCTGTCGGCTTCTTCATAGAGCAATTTGCGAATCAGCGGCAAGTTGTGTGGCATTCGCGAAAGAATCTGCGCCCGACTGAGGCGCATTTCTTCGGTGGAATAGACGTCAATGATCGGGTCGATTGGCGTGTGGCCCGCGTGAACCCGTTCGAGCGTATACGCGGAACGCGCCACGATATGCGCACAATACATGGCCGCGTTACGGAAGCGTTGACGGGCGCGCTCCAGCCGCTCGGCCATGATGATTTCATCCGCTCTTGTGAGCAGGCGGATGGCACCCATTTGCCGTAGATAAAGCCCCAGCGCATCGTCGGAACCGGTCGAAGTCTCATCGGGGACAACGGGTTCGTCCGAAGGCGAAGCTTCGCGTGCAGTGGCAGTTTCGCCACCTTCGCTGTCATCGGGGTCCAGATCGGTGTCGTCCTCGTCGTCGAGGAGATCCACATCGGGGTCGATATCCGGGGTATGTTCGTCTGCGTGGATCATCCGGTCATCTTTTCGTTGGATGGTAGACGAGCCTCACTCATGCACGAACCGCAAACTGCGGCCCGTGGTCAACCCACATGCAGAGATCGCGTCTCTCTAATTGATGGCATTCGGTTAGCTGGGCGAAGCATTATCGACCGTGCGGTTCCGGGCGCAGTAGTCGAAACACGATATTATACGGTCCGCAAACTCACGGACGTGGCAATATCCGACAAGACGGATTGTGCGGGCGTTAGGTTCGCTTTGACCGAAACCCCTTCTGAGGCTTAACCATTATACCGCCCCGTTTCGCGCGGTGCCGCCGGAATTTCCCGGAGATGCCGAATCTGCGTCACTCGTAATCGGAATCTGCGCTCCACTTGCACCACGCTTACCGACACGACCAGCGCCGTCAGCCCGAGTTGCACCAAGCCCATTGCGGCGACGCTCGCTTCGGTGCCGTAGTGCATTTGGTCGAACAACTCGAGGATTGCCACGCGGCGCTGTGGCGGTACCACCAGCTTGCCCGCACCGACTTCCCCGAGCGCCAATGCCGCCACCGCAATGATAGCCACCCCGATCGCCCGGCGTGTCAACGGCCACCCGGCCAAGCACCACTGGCCGAACGGGCCGCGACCGTCGATCATCGCTGTTTCGATGAGTTCCTTGGGAATCGCACGGATTGCGGGCCAGATAACGAGCATCGCGACCGGAAAGAACCGGACGAGCGCCGCCCACGTACCCGGCAACGGCGACGGTTGATCGTACAGTGCCGAACGCATTGGTGGGAACGCCGGCTGAATGCCCAGCGTGCGAAACAGCGTTTCTTCAAGGGAAATCAGCAGATCGATAAGTTCCTTCAATCCGAAGCCCACCAGCGGTGCAGGCAGTACCCACGTCACCGCAACGAGCAAAACCAACAACCCCGAACCGATACGCGAGCCACGCACCACCCAGCACGCAGTCGTTGCCAGCATCGCAGCCGCCATGCCCGTAAGGATCGCCGACAGAGTACTATCGATGGTTGTAAAGCCATTCAACCGGACGACGCGGCCGAGTTGTTCGCGAAGGAACGTCAGCGTAAATCCGGCGTTGGTTGCACCGCCGCCCGCCTTCCAAACCAGCGCCAAACACGGTATGCCCACGAACAGCGCCACTGTGGCCCACACAGTGATACCGATAGCAATACGTGGGAATCGCCCAATTCGGAACGGTCGCATGGGCGACCGTTCCACGTTCGCGCCGGTGAGGTTCGACAGCCGTCTTATCAGTATGAAAGCCACGCCCGCAGCAACCGTGCACACCGGCAGTGCCACCGCAACGGCGGCACTTACGCCAGCAGGGAATCCGACGAGTTGCGTGTATACTTCCTCCGCAAACGTGCGAACCATCATCGCATCGGTCACAGCGATCTCCGTGGCAGTTTGCACCGCCACCCACACCGTCGCTGCCACCGCACCGAGCACCACGCGCGGGCCGATGGCATACCGGGCGACGGCACGCGGGCCGCCGCTCTGCATTGCCTCTTCTTCGACGTTGTTATCGGCGGTGTGCAAACTCAGCGCCACGAACGCCATGGCCCAGGGGATCCCCGCCATGCCGTGAACCCATGCGGCTGGCAGTAACCCTTGTGACCAAGGTCGCCACGCCATTTCACCCGGCGCGGGCAGCCACGAGCCGAAGACGATTTGCCACGCCACCGCATAGACCGGCAACGGCACAAACAGCCCGATCGCAATCAACCCGATGAGCCATTTTCGCCCCGGAAACGCGAACCGGGCCACGATCGTTCCCCCGATGGCACCAATCGGCACCGCGACCGCAATCGACAGGAACGCCAACCAGAAGGTATTGCCCGCCAGTGCTGCGAAGCGGTCGATTTCCCGCCACGCGGCCCACCCGTGTGGATCGCGCAAAACCACCGTACTGACCGTCGCAATCGGACTGGCCAGCACGGCGAAAAGTACGGCGAATGTGAACCAGCGAATGATTGCCACCGGTGGCCTCGGAAATCGGGTGCGGTTCGGAGTATCATATCGCCATGCTGCCAATCCTTCTCGCCGGCTGTTTCGCCTCCTTGCCACCCATTTCCGGGAACGCGACGATTCGCGCCAAAGCGGGGCCGTCGGAGATCGTGATTACCACGACGGAGCGGCTGGCGGGGGCGATTGATTCGCTGACATGGAACGGCAAAGAGTTCATCGACAGTACCGATCACGGCAGGCAACTTCAGTCGGCGTGTTCGTTCGATTGCGGGCAGAAACCGTTCTGGGCCGAGGCATATAACCCCACCGAAGCGGGAAGCCGCAAAGATGCGGTCGGCGCGAAGTCTTCGAGCAAACTCCTGCATATTCAAGCCAAAGCGAACCGGTTGGGAACGCAATCGCAGATGGCGTTCTGGCTGAATCCCGGCGAAAAATCGGATCGCTACCCGGCGAAGAACGACCGGGCACTGTCAGGCTTCCTTCACGCCAAAACGGTGACGATCGGCATTCCGGGTATCGCACATGCCATCGATTACAGTGTGTCGTTCGCGATACCCAAATGCGAACACCACACGCTTGCGCAGTTTGAAGTTGTTACCGGGTACATGCCACCGGAATTCTGCATATTCGAGACGTACGACCCCAAAACAGGCCAACTTTCGCCGCTCTCCGATGGCCCTGGCGAACAACCGTTGCCTATCGTGTTCAGCACGAAATCCGGCTCGCACGCCATGGCCGCCATCGCCGGTTTGCCGACCGCAAAAGGGCAAACGGGGCCAGGCTACGGCCGCTGGAACTTCGCGAATGAGCAGGTCGTAAAGTGGAACGTCGTCTACCGGGTCGCCAACGCCGACGGCGTGCCTTCGGGCGAGTATTCCTACCGCGTCTACGTCATCGTTGGCAGCCGCGAAAACGTCCGCGTCTCGCTCGATCAGCTCGTCAAATCGCGGTAAAATCGCTTTCACAGTCGACGTAAGTCCGATTTCTCCCGGCTCAAAAACCGTGTTTTTCGTGTTTTTTTCGTCTCAAAATGCCACTTTTTGATCGCAATTCGCTTATCGGTTTCGGGCGATTTTGCGGTATCCTGCGATCCTGTCAGGGTTTACATGGACGTCCCATCGATAGGCACTCGCCGCAAGTACCGACCGTTTCGGGTCACTATGCGCCTTTTCTATGTCATCGCGCGCCCTTTCTATGTCATTGCGCGTCCTTTCTGTGTCATTTCGGCGCACTTTTGAATACGTCCGTGCACGTCGCACAATTCCGACTTACGTCATTTCGTCGAAAACTTTTTGACTTCGCGAAATCGTGTGGATGGCCAATCGGGTTT
>JANXNT010000127.1 GCA_025353985.1 Limnoglobus sp. | reverse complement strand
GATGGCTACTTTCAGCCGTTTACTATCGCTACCCGGCCGCGACTCGGCTCGCCGAACAAGATCGTCGTTACGCACGGCGAGATGGCTATCGAACTCAAGTACGGCGACGATTTCACCCCGGCGGGCTTGTCCGGATCGGGCAAAGTCACAGGCGATGCCGTCTTCGTCGGGTATGGCATCTCCGCACCGAAATTGAAATACGACGACTACGCGGACATCGACGTAAAGGGCAAAATCGTCGTGATGTTACGCAAGACACCGAAGGCCGACGAGAAGGATAACCCGTTCGTGGGCGAAGAACTCGAAGCGCTAGCATCGCTGACCAGCAAGGTCGAAGCCGCGATCGCCAAAGGAGCGATCGCCGTCGTGCTCGTTAACGACAAGACCTTCGCGAAGAAGGAAGACGCGCTGATGGATCTTCGCCGTTTCGGGGCCGATGCCGCCAAGATTCCCGTCGTGCAAATCAAACGCGCAACCCTGGAGAAGATGCTCGGCGACAAGAAACTGACCGATATCGAAGCGGCCATCGACAAGGAAATGAAGCCGAAGTCCGTCGCGCTGACGGGCTGGAATTTCGGCGTAGAAGTGACGCTGACACGGCCAGAAATCGCCTGCAAGAACGTCGTCGGCTTCCTCCCCGGTTCGGGGCCACTCGCGGACGAAACGATCGTACTCGGCGCGCACTACGACCACCTCGGCATCGAATCCGAAGGCAGCCTCGGCGGGGCGGCCGCAAAGGGCAAGGTTCACTTCGGGGCCGACGATAACGCCTCCGGAACGACGGGTCTGCTCGAACTCGCGCAGCGCTTCGGCAAGATGAAATCGCGTTACGGCCGACGCATCGTGTTCATCGCGTTCAGTGCCGAAGAACGCGGGCTATTCGGCTCGAAGTTCTACGCCAATAACCCGATCTTCCCGATCGAAAAAACGGTGTTCATGTTGAACATGGACATGATCGGTCGATCCAAGGTGGTCGACGATGGCGGCACGCAAAAGAACCGCCTCATCGCGAGTGGCACGGGTGCGGGCGAAGGGTTCGAGAAACTCGTCGATGCAGCCAACGCGGGCTTCGATTTTAAGATGTACAAGACGCCAACGGGTGGCGGGCCGAGCGATCATGCCTCATTTTATAGCAAAAAAGTACCGATTCTGTTCTTCCACACCGGCTCGCACAAAGACTATCACCGCCCGAGTGACACGCCGGACAAGATCGACTTGCCGGTGATGAAAAAAGTGATCGACTACCTCGAAGGGCTTGCGGCGCACTTCGCAGTGACGCCGGAACGCCCGAAGTATTTGCCAACGAAAGGGCGTTGGTCGGACCCGACCGAAGACAAACCGCAAGGCTCGTCGTTGGGCAAGATGCCACGCCTCGGCGTGATGCCCGGTGACTACGCCGAAGAAGAGAAAGGCGTGCTGGTCGACGATGTGTCACCGGGCGGCGCAGCCGAAGCCGCGGGCGTCAAAGGCGGCGACGTGATTGTGATGATTGCGGGCAAGCCGATCAAGAACATCG
>JANXNT010000078.1 GCA_025353985.1 Limnoglobus sp. | reverse complement strand
TACGAAGACTCCGCGTCGCGGCTAATTCGGAACCGCGGCTAATTTTGGTACGGCACGACGAAGGGCCAATGTTGTTGCGGTTTCCCTTCCTTGACGGGGTTGCTTTCGACGTAGGCGACGGCGCGGGGGATGTCTTCGGGGTATAGGTAGACTTTCCATTCACCACGTGCGAAACACTTGGGAGTCGGTTTATCGATGTGGCCGAACGGGTGAATCCCGGCTCCGAGTAGTGCGCGTGTGGCTTGCCCTTTGAGTTGGATGATAAGCGATTCGAGTTTGAGTTCGTGGAACGCGACGACCAGATGCACGTGATCGGGCATAATCGCGCAGGCCCAGACGACGAGTTTGGAAGCAGCGACATATTTTGCGAAGCCAGTAGCCACAGAGGCGGTTTGGTCGTCGGTGAAGTGGACTGGCAAATAATTGATAGCGTTTTTAGCCGCGAGTCGAACCTTACGATCGTGACTGCGATGGGCAACGGAGCGAGTGTCGTCGGTTTTGGTGGCGGGTCCGTACTTGTATAGATCCCACGATCCAACGAAATCGGACCACGACCCACGCGGATCGTTCGGCAACCAGAAACCGTAAGTGCCAAAGACGACGTGATAACCGATGGTCATGGTTAACTCTCATTAACCCGCGACGCAGAATTAGCCGCGACGCGTAGTCTTCGTAGCGGAGCGTGTGGACTTCACGCATTATCGGTGATGGGTGAAGTCAACCGCAGGTAATTAGCCGCGACGCGGAGTCTTCGTAGCGGAGCGCGTGGAGTTCACGCGTTATCCGTGATGGGTGAAGTCCACGCGCTCCGCTTCGCAAAGCCTTCGCGTCGCGGCTAATTCGGAATCGCGGCTAGCGCTGATAGATCGGCAGGTAATGCGAAGGCACGGAGAGGATGAGTACGGCGATTGCCGTTTGATAGGAGGCTCCGTTGTGGGCTTCCATGCGTTCGAGCCACTCGCCGGATGGTTTTTGCTTTGTCAGCAGCGTTTCTTTCATTCGGCCGTAGTAGTCTTCCCACTTTTTGCCGCCGACTTGGTGCATCGCATGGGCGGCGTAGTAGTGGCCGTACCAGTAGTGTTGTTTGTCGTCGACTTCCTTGTCGAGGTACTTCACGGCCGATTCGATTTGCTTGGCTTCGTAATCGCCACCGAGTTGCAGCACGCACACGCCGGCGGCGGTTCGCGCGTAACCGGGGCCGGACGAATACGGCATATATTTGTACCCGCCGCTACGAGGGTCGTGACACTTGTCGATGTACTTCAGTGCCTTTTTAATCGTGTCGTCGGGGACGTGCATCCCGCTATCTTTCGCCCCGCGAAGTGCCATGACTTGCATGATCGTTACGGAGATGTCTGCTCCCGTGGGGCTGGGTTCATACCGCCAACCGCCTTCGTTGTTCTGCGATTTTGCGATGAGATCGACGGCTTTTTTCAAGACCTTTTTCACATCCTCATCGCCGGTCATCCCGTAAACCTGCGTGAGCGCGAGTGTGGCCATGCCGTGGCAATACATATTGCCACCGTGCGGGCCGACGAGATAGCCATCGGCGTTGGCCCCTGCAAGCAAGTGCCGCACGCCCTTCGAAACTTCCGGCCCGTAAAGGCCCTGGTTCGGTACGTGGCCATTCGACATGAACGCGAGCAACGCAAACGACGTGATTGCCGCGTTACCCCACGAACCGTCGCGGTCTTGCTTGTCCTTCAAATACGCGAGCGCCTTGTCGATCGACTTCTTCGTGCGCTCGTCGATTTTGACTTTTTCCTCGGCGCGTGCGACACCGGGGATAAGCGTGCAAGAGAGAACGGCGATCAATAACAGGAAAATACGCACGGCCAACCTCGTTCCAAAAGAGAAACTGGGTGAGCACGATTGCCCACCCGATGACGAGTACTATGGCTTCTTCTCGTCGGGTTTCGCGGGCAGTTTCGACTGCGTCTTGCCCGCGTTCTTGATGTTGATGTTGTACTGCTTGATGAGCTCGCGGAACTCGGCTGGGAACGCGGACTCGGCGTTTTGCTGGACCTTATCGCGTTCGCGCTTCTGCAAATTAATGAACGAGCCATCGCCCTTATTCTCTTGCCCGGTGGCGGTGGCGTTCTTCATCTGGCCGGGGCTTTGGCGATCCCCTTCGCCCTTCGTGTCGTTTTTCTCTGGGCCATCTTTGCCTTGCTGGCCAGGCTTTTGGCCCGGTTTCTGCCCTTGTCCGGGTTTATCGCCAGGCTTGTCTCCGGGTTTGTCGCCAGGCTTATCTC
>JANXNT010000047.1 GCA_025353985.1 Limnoglobus sp. | reverse complement strand
CGACCGTGGGCCGCAATCCCAGCCCACGAATCAGTGCGAAATCAACGCCAGGCGAGAAGAAACCCGTACACGACACCGTGACGAGGTGCGTGATCGAATCGGCTGCAAAACCCGCTTCTTTCAGCGCATCACTCGCCGCGGGGACGGCCAGTTTCGGGGCTTCGATCGCGTACTGCGCGTTCCGCTGTGCCGTCGTCGGCCCGAGGAAATTCGGGTCGCCGTTCGGCAGAAACACCGAGCCGGAATCGCGTGTGCCTTCGAACAAATCGCGAACGACATCGCGCCCATGGACGACGTGCCGCATTTTGTTGCCCGAGTGCGCATACACCGAAGGCAGGAAGCCCGAAGCGCGGGACGTCGGCCCGCCAATGACGCGCGCCACGCCGAGGCCTTCATCGGGGGTGAGGTACCCTGGCGGGACCGAAGTGCCGATACCCCGAACGTGGAAACTCATAACGATCGACCTTGGGCGAGTGTGGCCGGACGGTGTAATGCCCGCAAAACCGGTGCCGACATTTGCGGCGCGATCGATAGTGCCCGAACCGCGAAGCGAGTGAGCGATGGATACCGCAACGCCTTCGAGATTGCCCGACAAGTAAATTGCCGTTGGCGTACCGTCTGGCGATGCACCCGCGACCAGGCACCAATGTCGGCTTCGTGCCAGTCTTTCAAAATAAACGGTGCCACCGCGACCGCCGACGAGATCGCCCAGCCCATGCCTTCGCCCGTGAATGGCTCGACGTAGCCCGCCGCATCGCCGATCGCGAACCAGCGCCGCCCCGCAATTTTCGCCGGTGTTCGCGTCAGTGCCGGGGTGCCTCGCCACGCGGCGTGTGCGAGTTCGGGTATCTCCGGCAAACCGGCATCGTGCAGAATCCGCGTGGCCGCAACGCCCAAACTGCCGGAGGCACGCACGAACTCCGCATCGAACGCGGCTGCAATATCGAGGCGATCATCTTCGAGGCGAACGAGGCCGACATAACCGCCCCGCGAGGTCGCCATGTACACCGTTTCGCGAGCATAATCCGGGTGAGGATATTCGAGAACGACACCGGCCCCGATGCGCGAACCGGCTTTGGCGGGGACATCGAAACCATCGGCCACCGCCGCCGCCCGCCCATTGAGGCCATCCGCAGCAATCACGACCTTCGCGGTAATTCGCTGGTTTTCCAGTGCAATTTCGCGAACACCGTACCGCTCGACGCCCATCATGGCCCGTGTGCCGGGCAGGAATACCGCCCCCGCTTTGATCGCGTGCTGAATGAGTGCGACATCGAACGCGGTGCGCGAAAGACTCACGCCGGCGGGCCACGGGAGCATCGCCGAACGCCCACCCGATGCGAGTTGCAACCGCGTCAGTGGGACCGCGCCGAGTTGTGGCACGACATTTCCGAGACCCGCGCGTTCGAGGTTCCGCAGCGCGTTGCCGTTCAGGCAACAGCCACAAACTTTGTTTCGCGGGAAGTGCGCTTTGTCGATGAGAATGACATTTTTGCCAGAACGCGCGATCTGGTGCGCCGCCACCGAACCGGCGACGCCCGCACCGATAATCGCGGCATCCCACACGGTGGTGGCGGCCCGTTCGACGGTGATCGTTGCGGCGGCGTTCACGATTTGCCCCAGCAAAGTCGCATCCGGCACGGGAAGCAATTCTCGACAATCGCGCCGGTCATGCCCGCTTCCGCGGCCATCTGTTGCATCTCGCGAATCGTGTACGCGGCTCGCACGGAGACTGGCCCATCGAACCGCACGATCCGCGAACGCGACAGCAAATGGCTCGCGATCCAGACGAGCGAGTAACTCGTACGGCTCCGCACCAGATCGGTCACGATCACCATCGTTTTGGCAGCCAGCATCATTTTGCGAAGGAGTTCCACGACATCCGGCGGGTCGAGATGGTGCAAAAACAGCGAACACGTTACCACATCATAGTCCGTCGGCAGTGGGTCACGCAGGACATCGTGCAGGAAGGTATCGATATTCGCACCGGCAACGCTCGCTTTCGCCCGAGCCGTTTCGATTGCGGTCGCGCTGATATCGCAACCCGAAATCGCAAGCGGCAACGCGCACCGCTTCGCCCGTTTCCAAAGTTGAAGCGGAATGTCCCCCGACCCCGTCGCAATATCGAGAACGGTAAGTTTCTCGTTCGCCAAATCGCGGATCGTTGGCCACAGCAGGTTCGCACTTCGCGTCAGCGCATTGATGCGAGCCAACCCCGCAAGCGCCTGACGGTGGGCATCGGCTGCGAGGTTCGGCTCGTCCATAAGCTCGGGAACACGCACGCGCGGCATCGGCTTCCAAAAGTCACTTCGCATGTCGCAGTGCCTTCCCGGCCAGCACTTCGGGGAGGTGCTTGCCGGTGTCGATGACCATTTTGCCGTTCACGAACAGGTAGCGGATGCCCACCGCGAGTTGGTGCGGTTTCTCGTAGGTGGCGGTATCGCGAAAGATTTTCGGGTCGAAGATCACGATGTCCGCAAACTGCCCCGGTTTGATGTACCCGCGATCCTTCAACTTCAGTATGTCGGCGGGTAACCCCGAGCACGAACGGATGGCACGTTCGACGGG
>JANXNT010000018.1 GCA_025353985.1 Limnoglobus sp. | reverse complement strand
GTCGATGACCTTCGGCACCGGCTTGTCGTCGTAAAGCGCAACCAGCACGTTCGAGGGCTTGATGTCGCGGTGAATCACCCCCTTTTGGTGCGCATGTTGAATCGCGTTGCACACCGGCAAGAACAACTCGAGGCGTTGCCGCGGCGTGAGTTTATGCGCATCGCAATACTCCGTGATCGGCACGCCTTTCACCAGTTCCATGACGAAAAACGGGCGGCCACCGTCCGTGGTTCCCGCATCGAGTACCCGCGCGATGTTCGGGTGATCCATCATCGCCAACGCCTGACGCTCCGCCTCGAACCGTGCCAGCACCGCCTTCGAGTCCATGCCCGCCTTGATGACTTTGACGGCGACATTCCGCTTCACCGGTTGCGTTTGCTGGGCCATGAACACGCTGCCCATGCCGCCTTCGCCGATCGCTTCGATGAGCTTGTACTTGCCCGCGAGAATCGCGCCGATGCGTTCGTCCCGACCCGGAAAGTCCACCGTGGCCTTTTCGTGTTCACCGGCGAATGTAACGGTGACGTCTGGTGGTTGGAGAAACTCGCCGATTTGCGGTTTCGCCGCGAGCAGGCGTTCCACCCGTTCGCGCAATTCGGGTTTGCCGCGACAGGCTTCATCGAGGTACACCGAGCGATCCGCCGGGGGGCGTTCGAGTGCGGCGAAATACAGGGATTCGAGCGGATCGAGATCGGTCATGGGTGCCTCCAACAGGGATTGTCACACCTCCATGCGACGCGGAGAAGCAAAACCCCTCACGAGAATTGCAAAATTATTTATTGTCGTTCAATTCGCTGAAGAGCCAGGTGCGGGCGAACGCCCAGTGTCGCTCGACGGTCGCGACCGAAATGCCCATGCAGACCGCAACTTCAGGAACGGTCATCCCGGCAAAGTACCGCAGTTTGACGACGTCCGCTTTCACCGGAGATCGTTCGGCGAGCCGCGTAAGGGCTTCGTCGAGTGCGATCAAATCGTCGGGCGGAACGGCGGCGGGCAGGTCGACGAGTGCGATGCGATGGCGGCCACCTCCGTGCTTCACGCGGGCTTTTCGACGGGCGGCCTCGACGAGAATCCGACGCATCGCTTCGGCGGCGGCGGCGAAAAAGTGCCCGCGATTCGCAAATGGCTGATCCCCGATCATCCGCAAATACACTTCGTGTACGAGCGCCGTCGCGTCGAGCGTCTGCCCCGGCTGTTCGCAGCGCAGTTTCGCATCCGCCAGTTTTCGCAGCTCATCGTAAATCAGAGGTAACAGCTGCTCGGCCGCAGCCGTTTCACGCACTTGATTATGAGGCATGCGAAGATTGTACACGATGTCGACGACGCGGGGACGCCCGCAGGGAGCCGATTAACATTTGCATTCCGCACACCCAATTTTATTCGGGTGCTCAGTGGTAATCCTTTTTCTTGAGCACGCCGCCACTCGTTTCGTGCACTGGCGAGACGACTATAAACGCGAGCGGGTCTTTCGCTTTCACGATCGTTTCGAGACGAGTAATTTCGAGCCTCGTGATGACGCAGAACAGCACTTCCTGTGCGGAATCGGTGTAGCCACCTTTAGCCATGAACGACGTGACGCCACGGCCCATCTCGCTGAGAATCGCTTGCCGAATGGCTTCGTTTTGCGCGGAGAAAATCATCACGCCGTTGTAGGCTTCGATGCCGTGGAGCAGGTAATCGATCGTCTTCGATGCTGCGAAGTAGGTGAGCGCCGAATAGAGAGCCGATTCGACGCCGAGGAACACGGCGGCCACGCAGAAGATGACGACGTTGAGGCCGAGGATCACTTCGCCAACGGTGGCGAATGTGCGTTTGCTGAGGATGACGGCGAGTACCTCGGTGCCATCGAGCACGCCGCCGCCGCGAATCGCCAAGCCGACGCCCGCACCGATGAAAAAGCCGCCGAAAAACGAGCCGAGCAGCTTGTCCGACGTAACCACAGGGAACGGCACAACGGCGAGGCAGATCGCTAACCCGATGATCGCCAACGCGCTTTTCATCGCGAAAATGAAGCCGATGTGCCGGTAGCCGATGAACACGAATGGCGCATTGACCACGACGATCAGGATCGGCAGCGGGACGCCGGTTAACTTGGCCAAAAGCATCGCGATGCCGCTGAAGCCACCATCGATGAAGTGGTTGGGAATCAGAAACCCCGCGATACCCAAACCGGCCACGATCACGCCTGCCAGCAGGGAACCCGCACTCCACGAATATCGCGCAAATTTCATTCGGGCCGCCTCAGATTCTCTAAAGAAATACACTATTCCGGATACATTATCCAATCACGCTCTGAAATTCGACGTGAGTCTCACCCATGAGCGATGTCCTCAACATTCTCGTAATCGACGACGACAAAAACTTGGCGCAGGCGATTTCCGAAAGCCTCGAACGCAAGGGCCACGCGGTCACGGTCGTTAACACGGGCAAATCCGGTTCGCAAAAAATTGACGATGGCGATTACGATGTCGTTCTCACCGATTTGAAGATGGCAGACATCGACGGCCTCGCGATCGTGAAACAAGTTCGCGAAAAGCTGCCCGATGCCGAGGTGTATGTGATTACCGGGCAAGGTGACGTGAAGACCGCCGTCGAAGCGATGAAACTCGGGGCCGCCCATTATTTACTGAAGCCGATCGACATGGCCGAGATCCGTGCCATCGTCGAAAAGGCCGCCGAACGCGTGAAATTGACGCAATCGAATCGCGAACTTCGCCAGCAACTCGACGAAAAATTCGGCTTCGAAGGCGTCGTAGGCAACGGGCCGAAAATGCAAGATGTGTTGCGCAAACTCAAGGCATTCGCCCCGACGACCGCATCGGTGCTCATCCTCGGCGAAAACGGCACGGGCAAGGAACTCGCCGCAAAAGCATTGCACACGAACAGCCCGCGCAAGAATAAACCGTTCGTCGCAATGAACTGCGCAGCACTCAACGAGAACCTGCTCGACGACGAGATGTTCGGCCACGTGAGCGGCGCGTTCACCGATGCAAAAGGCGAGCGGAAGGGGCGGTTCGAGTACGCCAACGGCGGGACGTTGTTCCTCGATGAAATCGGTGACATGCCGTTGTCGCTGCAATCGAAGTTGCTGCGCGTTTTGGAGAATGGCGAGATCGTTCGCATCGGGGCGAACGCGCCGATCAAGGTCGATGTCCGGGTGATTGCCGCCACGAACCGCGATCTCGATGTTGCCGTCAAGGAGTCGAAGTTCCGAGTCGACTTGCTGCACCGCCTAAAAGTCGGCGTCATCCGCTTGCCCGCACTGCGCGAACGCCGCGACGACGTGCCGCTACTTTCCAATCACTTCCTGAAGGAACTGATCGCGAAACACGGCAAAAAAGTCATGGGCATCACCGAGCCGGTACGCAGGGCGTTTGCGGGGTATGCGTGGCCGGGGAACGTGCGCGAATTGCGAAATATGCTCGAAAGCATGGTACTTCTCGACCTCGATGGCATCCTCGGGCCGGACGATTTGCCCGAAGATAGCGGTCTGCTGCCGAACGAACCGCACACGCCGCCCGGCAACACGTATCACACGATCGACGGTGCCGATGGCCTCATCGGTCGCTCGCTCGCCGACGTCGAACGCTATTACACCGAGAAAGCCCTGGCCATCGCGGAGGGCAATCGCGAAGTCGCCGCCAAGATGCTCAACGTTGGCGAACGCACGCTGTACCGCAACCTACAAAAGTGGAAAAAAGACGACGAAGATCGCACGTCAACCATCATTTCGTGACGGGCGCAATCACTCGCTGCCAGCGGGCGGGCATGGTGTCCCATGCGGCTTGGTATGTCGCTTCGAGCGGGATCAGAATGTGCGCGTCGGCCGCGAGGAAAAGTGGCATATCTGGTAGGGATTCCCCAACGGCAATCGTCTCGATGTATGCCTGCGTAACCAGGCTACATTCGTACGCCACCAGTGTCAGCGGGCGTTCCAGCGGCAACGAAAATGGATCGTCTTCGACGTGTGACCAGATCGCGGTGTGGATGCCTTGCGGATCACGACGGCCCGGCGGAAACGGGTCGATCAACAGCAAATGGATGCAGTGCTCAAGTAGCTCGCACGCTTTCTGAATGAAGGCGTTGAAGGCATTCGTATTGTTCTTGTTCCCTGGCGAAACGATCTCGATCATCGCGACTATGCGGTCGCCGCTAACGTGCCGTACCGCAATCGAGCTTTTCTTGCGACGATGAAACTCCGCCGGCGATTGGGCGTAGTGCGTGGTCTTCGGTTTGGTGCGTGCCAGAGTGGCAGTTCCGCCACTCGCAAAATCCTCGCCGGTGATGTCTTGTAGTGTAAGCACATCTGGACCAAACCCGGCGGCTTGCTGCTCCGGCAAGGCGTAGTAATCGCCTGGGAGCAGCCCACGGTTGAGTGCGCGACCGATTTCGGAAATCCACTCGTGATGGAAAGCGTGGTAAATCCCCGCTTCCACTCGCGTCCAGTCATGCATCGGCATAGCAGTTCCTCCAGGTGCTATTGTACTGCCCCCGCGCTGATGTCGTCTGCGTTCCGCTCGCGATTACCCCACGTACAATCCGCCCTGGAAATCGGCGAATGGGGGCACGCGAAAGCGGGTTTCGCCGGGGCCGCTCATGCTGATGCCTTTCGCTAGGTAGGCGTTCACTTCGGTGCCGGCGTTCATCGTGGACTTCGACGAGGTAATGATGTCGGCCTTGCCGTCGCCGTCGATGTCTTTGGCACTCACGCGAACGCCGGTGCGGTCGTTGCTGTCGCCCGCGAAGAAGTTTGCGAGCAGCGTTTGCTTGCCGGTTGCGGTCAAATCGTTGCCGCCGAACACGGTCACTCGCGGTGAGCCACTTGCGCCGCCGCCCACGATGATGTCCGCTTTGCCGTCGCCATCGACATCGCCCGACGCGAGGTAAACGCCGTTGCGGAGCGACGATTCGAACGCGAAGAAGTCGTTGAATACGCGGGTCGGTGTCCCGCCAGCTGCGAGCGATTTACCGTTCCAACCGGCGACGCGCGGCCCGCCACCCATACCGGCCGCAACGATCAAATCGCCGACGCCATCGCCGTTGACATCCGCACCCGATGCGACCGCGCCGCCGCGGAAATTGACATCTTCGATGCTGAAGAAATCGGCGATCAGTTTCTGCGTTGCGCCATCGTAAACCCGTACCCGTGCGCCACCGCCATCGCCCGGCGTGATGATCGCATCGGCTTTGCCATCGCCCGTGACATCGGCGAGCGCCACGTTCACGCCACCGAGGAACGAGGCTTCGAATGCTTCGAGCGAGAACAGTTGTTTTTGCGTAGCACCATCGAACACGAGCACCGGTCCGGACGCGCCCGGCCCGACGCCGATGATGATGTCGGCGATACCATCGCCATTGACATCGCCCATCGCGGCGCGCGTGCCACCCACCGCGTTCGGGTACGGGTTAAGGTCGAATTTCGGATTGCCGTTGCTATCGAAAATGCGCACCCGCCCGGCAACGCCGATCGTGCTGACGACAAACGAAGCGTTCTTCCCGCCCGGCGTACCGAACACCACACCCGTGACAGTCTTGCCATCGGCAACGCTGAACGAGCGCGTTATGCCGTTATAAGTCGCGGTATGCGTGCCATTCGGAATGCCGGTGAGCACGAGGTTCCCGTTCGCGTCGGTGGTTTTCGTGATGTCGAAGGTTCCATTCGAATCGAGATCGATCTGGATCATCGCGTTTGGAATGCCGCGCTCGTCGAATTCTTGCACGCCATTTGTGTTGACATCAACGTAGGCTCCGAGCGCCACGATTGCCGATTTCGTTAGCCCCAGATCGAGCGAGTCGTTGAAAAAGGGATAGAAGCCGCTTGCCCTCGGCAACACTCCCACACGCGGTTGGTATCCCTCTGGCGGAGCCGCAAACTGCGGGATTGGTTCCGGCTGACGGAACCCACTGACGAATCGGGCACTCGCCGTTCGTGTTGCCGTGAATCCGGCCCGTGAGGTGGCGATTATGTGCGTGCCATCGGGCACATCGGTGAAGGTGTATTTGCCGTTGGCATCGCTCGTCGTCGTCCGGTCGATCGTGCCATCGCTGTTGAAGTCGAGCGTGACGGTTGCTCCGGCTAGAATCACTTCCGGTGCTGGCCCACCGACAATTAACCCGACAACTTGCCCGAAAACACCATCGGCGTCTCTGTCTTCGAAGGTCGTGCCGGTGATTTCGCCGAACGATTTCACCTGGATATTCACCCCAGTAACGGCTTTGCCACCAGTAATGGTGAACGTGCTGGGGCCGTTGACGATGAATCCGCGATCCGCGTAGGAAGACGCCACTGCGGTGTAGTTGCCATCGGGCAGGCTGCCAACGGCGAAGTTCCCCGCGAGATTCGTTCGTGCTGTGGCCACCAGTTTCGACGCAGAGTCGAAGATGTTTACGAGTGCGCCATCACCGAAGCCGAAGTCTCGGCTGATGCTGGTATCTCCGTCATTGGGTTTTCCGTCGCCGTTCTTATCGAAGTAGACCGCACCACTCGCGATCCCGCCCGCCCGAACGAGGCCGAAGAACACGGGATTCTCAGGAGATCGTGGAGTCTGGAATTCGCCAGGAGCTTCCGGGGGTAAATTTAAAAAATTGATACCATTAAGGTCGTCGAGACGAAGCCGGCCTTCGAGACGCGAATCTTGTGGCTGCCATCGGGGACATTTGTGAAACGATATTCACCTGCTGCATCGGACGTGGTGGTTTGTTCGTAAGTCCCATCGCCACCGAGGTCGAGTTCGACGGTGACGCCCGAAACCCCACTTTCACTGAGTGCCGCACCGACATATGCAGCTACCGCTTGCGTGTAAAAGCCATCGAGATTCGCATCTTCGAACGTGCTACCTGTTATCGTAGCGTTGGGCACGTCGCGGGCTTCGAGACATTCCGTGAAGAGACGGCGTCGGAACTTGTGCATCTGGTATCTCAAATTTCAGATCGAAGGGGGTGATTACAGGTGAGACGTATGTCAAACCAGATTCGATTGACGCGATGAAAAATATCGTCGCGGTTCAAAACCTCTCCCTCCCAAACTATCGGTTACGACCTACAAAACAGGGTTGGTACCGCTCGCGTTCGTTTCCTTGGGAATCTGCCATGCTCGTTCCGCTATCGTGGTTGAGTGAATACGTGCCCCTGCCCGCGAACCCGGCGGACCTCGTCGAACGGCTGACGCTCGCGGGCCTCGAGTCGGCGGGCGTAAAGCTGTTCGGCCGTGCGGCACCGGTGGGGTTGCACGTGAAGCCCGAAGATGCGGGCCTTGTTTGGGAAAGCGACAAGGTCGTGGTGGCCCGCGTCATCCGGATCGAAAAGCACCCCGAAGCCGACAAGCTGAAACTCGTTACGCTGGAATACGGTGCGACCGAAACGAAGACGGTCGTCACCGGTGCACCGAACATCGCACCGGGGCAGAGCGGTATGAAAGTCGTGCTCGGGTTGCGCGGCAGCCGATACTTCTACGCGGACAAAGACGGCAAAAAGACGGTTTTTACACTGGAACCGAAGGCACTTCGCGGCGTTATGAACGACGCGATGTGCATGTCAAACTACGAACTCGGCATCGCCGACGACCACGATGGCATCATCATTCTCGACGACGACGAA